>JAAYCX010000005.1 GCA_012729555.1 Acidobacteriota bacterium | reverse complement strand
CCTGGGGCTGCTATCACTGCTGACAACGGTTCGTCAGCCCTTATGATTATCTGAACCGCCGGATACGGAACCGTACGTCCGGTGGTGTGGGAGGACGGGGGCCGTGAGGCCCCCTCCTACCCGATCATGCATGCATCTAGAAGCGTTCGTGCCTCAATTATTGCAGAAAAGGGCGCGGTACAGTATTTTTGATGGATGCAAACGCCATCCGTGCAGCCGAACAGGGATGGAGCGCCCCCCGGACGCTCCGTGGGGACCGCCGTCGCGTGCCTCGTGATCCTCATGGCCGTCGTCGCGGCCCAGGGGCATTCCTCCCCGGGGGGGGATGCGCCCCGGCAGGGCTTCGAGCGCGACATGGCGCTGGGGCTGATGGGACGGTATGTCGTGGGGATGAAGAGCCTGCTCGGGGAGGAGAGCGCGGCGCTCGGCATCCCCCAGCTCGAGAAGGCGATCGAGGGTTCGCACCACCCGCAGAAGCGGCTCTTCCTCGCTCCCGTCCTGGTGGAGCTGGGCGCGCGGGAGAAAGCGCTGGCGGAACTGGAGCACCTGGCCGCGGAGCCTGGAGGCGGCGGTTCGGCCCGCGACGCCGCCCTCTTTCTCGAGCTCTACCGGCAGGGGAGCCGTTCCTTCGGGGCCGCCCGGCGGCCGGAAATCGAGAAGTACGGGTGGACCGGGGCCCTGGCGCTCAGTCACGACCTGCCCCCCGGGGACCCGGAGCGGCGGGCGGTCGTCCGTGCGGCGCTGCGGACCTTCGCGGGAGCCGCGGCCTTCATCACGGGCGCCGTCGCCGCCCTGATGGCGGGAACCGTCCTTCTCATCCTCGCGCTCCTCTGGCGTAGGAGGGGGGGGCTGCGGGCCCGGTTTTCGCCTCCCGATTCCCCCGGGGAGCCCCTCATCGAGGCTTTCGCCATCTACCTCGCGGGGATGATCGTGCTGCCGGCGCTTGCGCTGCGGCTCCTGCCGGGCCTGGCCCCCGCGTCGGTGTTGCTGGCGCTCCCGGCCGTGATCCTGGCCCTCTGCTGGCCCATGCTCCGGGGGGCGGGGTGGAAGGGGACCCGCGCCGCCCTCGGGTGGCACCGCGGGCAGGGGGTCTGGCGCGAAATGGGGGCCGGAGTCCTCGGCTATCTCGCGGGGCTTCCCCTGCTCGCCCTCGCCCTGGTCCCGGTCATGTTCCTCTCGCGCTTCGCCGGGAAGGTTCCCTCCCACCCCATCGTGAACGAAATCAGGGGGGACCCGGCCACCCTGGCCCTCATCGCGCTCCTGGGCTGCGTCTGGGCCCCCGTCGTGGAGGAGACCTTCTTTCGCGGGATGCTCTTCGGGTACCTGCGCCGCCGCCTGCACTGGGCGGTGGCGGGCGTCGCCACCGGGCTCCTCTTCGCCCTCATCCACCCGCAGGGCTGGATGGCCGTCCCCGTCCTCGGCATGATCGGGTTTACCCTGTGCGCCGTCCGCCAGTGGCGCGGGTCGATCATCGCGCCCATGACGGCGCACGCCCTCAACAACGGAGCGGTGCTCTTTTTCGCCTTCATGATGCTGGCGTAGCGAGCGGCGGGTGCCCGATGACCATACTGGTGCGTTTGCCGAACTGGCTGGGCGATCTCGTGATGAGCGGGGCCTTCGTGCGCGCGTGCGCGGAGTTCTACGGCGGACCCGTCGATGTGATCGTCAGAAGGGAACTGGCGCCGCTGGCCCCGCTCCTGGGCCCGGTGGGCGAGGTAGTCCCCTTCGGGCGGGAGGACGCCCGCTCCCCCCTGCGCTGGGTGCGGCTGCACCGCGCCGCCGGGGGGCGGCGCCACGACCGCTTCTTCTGCCTCCCCGATTCGTTTTCGTCCGCCCTGGGGGCCTTTGCCAGCCGGAGCCGGCACAGGATCGGCTACGCGCACGAGGGGAGGTCGTTTTTGCTGACCCACGCCTACCCCAAACCCCCGGGGGTGCATCGGGTCCTGGAGTATCGGAACCTCCTCGACGCCTATAGCGGCGCGGACGGAGCGCCTCCGCCGCGGGTGGTCCTCGGGGGGGAAGCGCTCGAGCGCGCGCGGTCTCCCCTGGCCGGCCCGGCGACGGCGCGCCCGCTGATCCTGTTCAACCCGAATTCCGCGGCGCAGTCGCGCCGCCTCCCCCCCGGGATGGCGGCCGCCCTGGCCGACCGGCTCCTGGAGGAATTTGCGGGGACGCTGGCCATTCCCGGTTCGGGTTCGGAGCGTGTCTTTTCAGAAGAGGTCCGGCGGCGGACCCGCAGGCCGGAGCGATGCGTCAACCTGGCGGGGAAGACCGACGGCCTGGCGCTTGCGGCGCTCTGCCGGTCGGCCGATCTCGTCGTCTCGACCGATTCCGGCATCGCCCACCTGGCGGCCGCCCTCGGCCGCCCGGTCGCGGTTCTTTTCGGGGCGGGGGACCCGGACGGCACCGCCCCCTTTACGGAGGCGCCGCTGGAGGTGGTGCGGGCGCCCGGGGTGGACTGTTCCCCCTGCGTCGTCAACCGCTGCGCGCATGCGGAGCCCCCCTGCCTCACCGGGATCGGCGAGGAGCAGGTGCTGGCCGCCTGCCGCTCCCTGCTCGGGCGAAAGCCTGGCGGGCCCGATCATTCAGGCGGCTTTTGAGGGGTTCCTTTGCTGATTTTGTCGGGGTGGCACCGGGACCCGGCGCTCGAGGGTTGGGACATTCAGGTCTCGACGCCGCAGGCGGGGAGCAGCCACTTCATCACCGCGATGTAGGCGACGACGACGATCAGCAAGGTCAGCCATCCGGGCATGGATCCCCCTTCCTTTCTAGAGAGTGTCGATGACGCGCCGCAGGCGATCGTTGACCTGGCCGGCAACGGCGGCCAGGTCGGCGTTGCCGACCAGGGCGAGCATCTTCGCCGCGTCGATGGCGGCCACGAAGCTTCCGCCCTCCTTTTCGTACACGATCACGTTGCAGGGCAGAAGGAGCCCTAGGTCCATTTCCCTCCCGAGCGCCTGGTAGGCGAGCGACGGGTTGCAGGCGCCCAGGATCTTGTACCTGGTGAATTCCACCCCCAGCTTTTCCCTGAACTTGGCATCGATGTCGATCTCGCACAACACCCCGAATCCTTCCGATTTCAAGGCGTTGCGGGCGCGATCCAGGGCGTTGTCGAAGGGCGTGTCGAGCCACCGGCCGCAGCCGTAGCCCATCTCGACCTTCTCCGATGCGGCGTTATGTTTGGAGTTCTCCTGCATGGATCCCCCTTCCGTTTTCGGCCGCCGGGACGGGCGGCCGGCGGCTCCATTATACCCCGGTTCGGCGGGTGCGTCAGCGGAACAGGGTCGCGGGGGTGATCGGGCCCGGGGGAGGGTCCGCTTGATAGCGGACGTATTCCAGGAACAGTCCGGCCGGGGGCGCGGTCCAGCGGGCGATCTCCGCGTGCGTCAATCGCCCGACCTGAGGCAGGGTGAGGTTCCCCCGGCCGACCTCGACCAGGACGCCCACCATGCGGCGCACCATCTTCCAGAGAAAATGGGAGGCGCTGATGCGCACGAGGAGCAGGTCGCCGCACTCCTCCAGGGCGCAGCCGGTGATGTCGACCAGCGTGCTGGCGTCCTTCTCTTCCTTTTCCTTGTAGGCGACGAAATCCCCCATCCCGACATAACGCCGCGCGGCCGCCCGCATCAGCCCCACGTCGAGCCGGTCCCGCACCCACCAGACATAATGCTTTCCGAAAGCGGTGCGGCGCCTGGAGATCTGGTAAAGGTAGAAGCGCTCCCGGGCGTGATGCCGTGCGTGGAACCGCGCCGGGGCGTCCTCGGCCCGGCGGATGTTGATGTCGGCCGGGAGCCGGTCGTTGATCCCCTGTCTCAGCGCCGCCGCCGACATGGGGCGGGCGCCGGCGAGGTGCGCCACCTGGCAGAGCGCGTGCACCCCGGCGTCGGTGCGCCCGGAACCGGAGATCTCGACCCCGCTGCCCAGGATCCCTTCCGCCGCCTTGCGGAGTTCCCCCTGGACCGTCCGGGCGTTCTTCTGCTCCTGCCAGCCCCGGTAGCGGGTCCCCTCGTATTCGATCACCAGCTTCCATTTGGGCATGGGGCCCGTCCTCCGGGGTTGCGTCCGGGCGCGATCCGCTCCGGTTCCTCCGAAAAATAGCACCGGGGGCGGGGGGACACAAGCCTGGATCCGGCAATCAAAATGCGACGATTCCCGGCGCGCGGCCGATAAGGGTACGCGACGGAAACGGGTTGTAAGCATATTGGAACTTTCAGGAAACTGGACTAAGATTTGAATGGCGGCGGGGGGGTCCCGCCACGGGTCCGGAGCGATGATGCCTTCAGACGGGAAGGGCGAAAGTTTGGATCTGGACGTTGCGCTGTCTCACGTGGACGGGGACCGGGAACTGCTCCGGGAGCTGTCCGGAATCTTCATCGAGGACTATCCCCGCATGCTCGAGGAGATGCAGAACTCGGTCCTCGGCCGCGACCACGCCACCCTGGAACGCCTGGCCCATACCCTCAAGGGAAGGCTGGCCTATTTCGGCGCCGCCGAGGCGCGCGGCAGCGCGGCGGACCTGGAGACGATGGGACGCGAAAGGGACCTGGCCGGGGCCTGGAAGAGCCTCGAGGAGCTGGATTCCGCGATGGCCGGCGTGCTGCGGGAGCTCGAATCCTTCTGCCGGGAGCGGATCGAATGAAAGTCCTGCTGGCGGACGATGATGCCTTTTTCCGGCTCTCCCTGCGCAAGGCCCTCTGCCGTTGGGGGTACGAGGTGGTCCTGGCCTCGGACGGGACCGAGGCCTGGGACATCCTCCAGGGGATCGACCCGCCGAGGCTCGTCATCCTGGACTGGATGATGCCGGGGATGAGCGGGGTCGATATCTGCCGGCGGATCCGGGCGCAGATGTCCGACACCTACAGTTATGTCATCCTGATCACCTCGAGGAACGAGAAGGAGGACGTGGTCACCGCGCTCGACGCCGAGGCCGACGATTACGTCGCGAAGCCGTTCGATATCCATGAACTCCGGGCCCGGCTGCAGTCGGGCCTGCGCATCATCAATCTGCAGTCCTCGCTGGCGCTCAAGCAGCGGGAACTCTTCCACCAGGCCACGCACGACTCCCTGACCGGCATCTGGAACCGGCAGGCCATTCTCGACATCCTGGAGAGGGAAACGGCGGCGGCGCGCGCCGCCCGGAAACCCCTTTCGGCCGCCGTCGTCGATATTGACGATTTCAAACGCGTCAACGACACCTTCGGCCACGTCGTCGGCGACGCCGTGCTCAGGGAAACCGTCCTGACGATGCAGTCCGCGCTGCGCCATTTCGACCGGATCGGCCGCTACGGCGGGGAGGAATTCGTCATCGTGATGCCCGGGGTCCGGAAGGGGCAGGGGTTGAAGATGGCCGAGCGGGTGCGCCAGAGGGTGGAGGGCCACGCGTTCGACTCCCTCCCGGGCCGGGAGGGGGTGACCCTGAGCATCGGGATCGCCTCCGACCGCGGCGCCGGCGATCCGGGCCTGCTGTTGAGATCGGCCGACGAGGCGCTCTATCGCGCCAAGACCCGCGGCCGGAACCGGGTCGAGCCCGCCGCCGCGCCCCCTCCCCGGGAGCGCCGTGAGGGGCGAAGGCGGCTGGTCTGACCATTTTCACCCGGGGCCTGTATTTCTTCGCTCAAATATCCGATAATCATGCTTCGTTTACCCGGCGCCATTGTGGAGAGATGGAGAATCTATGGCCGTTCCGCTGCTTCGCGCACTGTTTCGATCCGATTCGGCCTCTGCCGGAGCTTCCCCCGAGCCCTCGCCCTCCCCCGTGGAGGCTCTCTGCCGCGTATTCTGTGTCCTGGCGGTCGGGGCGCTCCTGTTCCTCACGGTCTCTGCGGGCCTTTGCGCGCTGATGCCGGGGCCGGGCGGGAGGGGGGGGCTCGTCCTGACGTTCGGCCTGATCGGGCTGCTGCTGCTCGCGGGGGCCGTGTACTCCGGGGTCAGGATGGTGCGTCAGGCCCTGTCGGATTCGCGGCGGAACTCCGAGTGCCTTCTGGAAGCGAAGCAGCGGGCGCTCGAGCTGGCGGCCCTGTACGACACCTCCCACGATGTTTCGGTGCAGCATGAATTATCCACGCTGCTGCAGACGATCCTGGAAAGAGCCAAGAACCTGTTGTCGGCCGCGGGCTGCGCCATCTTCCTCTACGACTCCGAGCAGAACGATTTCCAGATCGCGGCCGAGGTGGGGGTGGGGATGCCGGTCGGGTCGCACCTCCCGATGGACCGGGGTCCCGCCGGGCACGTGGCCCGGACCCGGGAGCCGCTGATCCTCAAGGACTACCGAACCTGGCCCGACCGCTCGCGCGACATCAGCAAGCTCCCGATCAAGTCCACCGTGCTCGTCCCGATGATGCGCGGGGGGGAACTGGTCGGGGTCCTGGGGGTTCACGAACTCGTGGGGACCAGCCGGGAGTTCAACGAGGCGGACGCGCGGTTGCTCTCCCTCTTCGCCGACAACGCCGCCAGCGCCGTGCGGGTCGCGCGGCTGCTCGAGGCGGTGCGCGACTCGGAGGAGCGGTTCCGCATCGCGGCCCGGTGCGCCAGCGACATCGTCTACGACTGGGACCTCGCCGCCGACAGCGTGGTCTTTTTCGGGGCCCGGTACGACCAGCTGCGGGCCGAGAACCAGCCCGTGGCCCGGACCCGGCAGGAGTTCTGGGACACCGTGCACCCGGACGATCTCCAGCGGGTGCGGAGGGCGTTTCACAGTCACCTGGAGGCGGGAACGCTCTTTTCGGAGGAATACCGGATATCGGACGGGAAGGGGGCCTACCTCATCGTTTCCGATCGTGCCATGGCGATCCGGAACCAGAAGGGGAAGGCCGTGCGGCTGATCGGGGCGGTGACCGACATCACCGAGCGCAAGCGCGCCGAACAGATGAAGACCGATTTCGTCTCCTTCGTGACCCACCAGCTGCGGACCCCCCTGTCGGGGGTGAAGTGGATGCTCGAACTGGCCATGGAAACCCTCGACAACCCCGAGGAGATGCAGTCCTTCGTCCGGGATGCGCGCATTTCGACCGACCGGCTGATCGGGCTGGTCAACGACCTGCTGGATGTCTCGCGCCTCGAGCGGGGGAGCATCAAGGTGGCCCGGCGTCCCGTCGACCTGGCCGGCCTGACCCGGGAGGTGGTCGCGGAACTCGATCCGCTGGTGAAGGACAAACGGCAGCGGTTCTCGGTGCTGGCCCCCGAGCGTCTTCCCGAGCCCCGGGTGGACCCCCAGCTGATCCGGCAGGCGGTCCTCAACCTGATAGCGAACGCCGTGAAATACACCCCGGAGGAGGGGGAGGTCCGGGTCCGGATCGAGGCCGGCGACGGCGGGCTGCGCTGGGAGATCCGGGACACCGGCATCGGCATCCCCCCGGCTGACATGCGGAAGCTGTTCGAAAAATTTTACCGCGCGGGCAACGTCCTCGCGGTGGAAACGGAAGGCACCGGCCTGGGGCTGTACCTGGTGCGCCTGATCGTGGAGCGATTCGGCGGCAGGGTCTGGTGCGAATCCGAGGAAGGGGTGGGCTCCACCTTCGTTTTCACCCTTCCCCTCGAAAACGGAGAAGTTAGATGATCAACGCTCGAATCCTCGTGATCGAGGATGACAAGTTTCTGCGCCGGGCCTGCGAAGTCAGCCTCGGGAAAAGGGGATTTACGGTGCTGACGGCCGTGGACGGCGAAGAAGGGATCCGGCAGGCGCTCTCCGGATCCCCGGACCTCATTCTCCTGGACATGCTCATGCCGAGGCTTACGGGAATCGAGACGCTGGAGGTGCTGAAAAGGGAAGAGAAGACGCGTCACATCCCGGTGGTCATCCTCTCCAATTCCTCCATCGAGGCCGACGTGCAACGGGCGAAGGCCCTGGGCGCCGTCGGCTACCTTGTCAAGGCGTCGCTTTCGCTGCGCGAGCTTGGGGACCGGGTGATCGGTTTCCTCGAGCAGGCCGGGATGGACCCGGGGACCCCGCAGGATCCGCCCCGGTGAGTCCGGAGGGTCAGGCCCCGTGGCGGATCCCGGGCAGGCCGACTCCGGGGGCGGGACGTTCGCGCAGGACATCCCGCCGGAAACGGAAAAGTTCCGCCGGACGCCCCCCGGTCCGGGGGTCGAGCCGGCCGGTCCCCTCGACGAGCCCCCCCTTTTCCACCAGGCGGCGCAGGTTCTGCTTGTGCAGCCGCACCCCCGCCAGGGATTCCAGGACCCTCTGCAGCTGGAGCAGGGTGAACTCCGCGGGGAGGAGCTCGAACACGACCGGCCGGTAATTCAGCTTTCCCCGGAGGCGTCCCAGGGCCGTCGCCAGGATCCGGCGGTGGTCGAGCGCCAGGGGCTGCCCCATCTGCCTCCCCCGGCCGTCCCGCCGGCCGCGCCGCTCCCCGCCGGACGGCGGGGCCGTCCCCAGAGGACCCCGGTCGCGGAAGGCTTCGACCGCCAGCCCGATTTCGTAGATCAGCTCGTAGCGTTCCAGCACGCGTTCCGGAACCCAGGGGGCCCCCCTCAACCCGAAGTGGATGTCGCCCCGTTCGCGCCTTTCCCTTTGCGTCCTCCGGTCGGGCGATTGGCGCACCCACCGTTCGAGCGCCGGCCCGATAGGGTCCCCGATGACGGCCGGGGGGCCGCCGCGCCAGTCCTCCCAGGGGAAGAAACGGTACCAGTCGCGCCAGTCGGCGCCGGCGGCCCCGGAAGGCTTCCCCTCCCGGACCAGGGCCAGGTAGGCGACGGAGATCACGCGGGGGCCTCCGCTTGATTCCAGGGGGTCCCGGTTGCGGTCGCCGAAGGTATAGAGCTGCTCGACGTAGCCGATCCCCAGCCCGGTCTGTTCGCGCACCCAGCGGCGCAGGCCCAGTTCCAGGGTGCGGTCGCCGGACGGGTCGAGGGGGCCGGAGGGGATGGCCTCCTGCCATCCTCCGGTTTCGCGCCCCGCGGGGTCTCCGGCCGGGGAGGCCCTCTCTCTCCTGACGGTGAGGATGCGGGGCGTGTCCCCCGTCACCGCGACGATGACGGCGTTGAGGCCGATCACGACCTGCGATTCCAAGGTGTTCCCCCCGAAGGGCGCGGGCGCGCGCCCTATTTCAGGTCCCTGCTGGAGTAGCCCAGGATGCGCCTGGCGATCACCAGCCGGTTGATCTGCCCGGTCCCCTCGAACAGGTCGATGATCTTGCCGTCCCGCATCCACTTTTCCAGCAGCATCCGTTCGGAGTACCCCAGCGGGCCCATGAGTTCGATCCCCTTCTGGGTGATCCGGGTGACGGCCTCCCCCGCCTTGACCTTGGACATGGACGATTCGACCGTATTGGGAATCCCCCGGTCCACCATCCAGGCGGCCCTGACCGTCAGCAGCCAGGCGGCCCGCCACTCGGTCTCCATTTCGATGACATCCCGCTCGATGGCCGTGAGCAGCCGGCGCGGGAGCGCGTAGCGGATCGTGATGCCCTGCCGCTCGAGCTCCTCCTTGACGAAATCGATCGTAGCCCGCGCGATGCCCAGGCCGCTCGAGGCGGCGGCCGGCCGGGCGGAGTCGAAGGTGGCCATGGCGCCCTTGAACCCCTTTTCCCCTCCCCCGAGCAGGTTTTCCAGGGGGACGCGGCAGTCCTCGAGGATGACGACGGCCGTATCGCTGGCGCGCAGGCCCAGCTTGTTTTCCAGCTTCATGATCCTCACGCCGGGGTTGCCCGCCTCCACCAGAAAGGGGCGGATGGCGCTGCGCCCGGCCCCGGGGTCCGTCGTCGCCCAGACGACCATGAAGCCCTGCGACTCCTCGAGCGCCTTCCGGGCGCTGGTGACGAACAGCTTCTCCCCGTTGAGGACCCACCCGTCGCCGTCCTGCACCGCCCGGGTGCGGATGGCCGAGGAGTCCGATCCGCAGTGGGATTCGGTCAGCGCCATGCAGGTCCAGGTGGGCCGCTCCCCCCGGAAGCGCTCGGTGAGGCGGTTTTTCTGCTCCTCGGTCCCGGTGTTCTGGATGGCGTTCCCCCCCAGGGCGGGCCAGGGGAGGCACATGAAAAACCCGACGTCGCCCCAGGAGATCATCTCGTTGGTATGGATCTGCAGCATGAAGGGTTCGTCGGGGACCTCGGCGCCCGGCATCAGGGCGTCGAGCCCTTTCCTCCCGGTGTCCCAGATGAACCGCACGAAATCCCAGGGGATTTCGTGCTCGTGTTCGGGATCGTCGTAATACCGGGCCAGCGGCCGTATGTGTTCCCGGGCGATCGATTCCGCGTACCGCTGCTGTTTCTTTATCAGGTCCGAGTTTTCAAAGCTGATCATCCCGAAATCTCCTCATCCGAAAGCGTGCCGCTGCGGGCTATACCGTGGCGATGCCCTCCAGGACCCCGAACGCGCGCGCGTTCCGCAGCCAGAGTTCCACCGGGTAATCGCGCACGTACCCGTATCCCCCGAGGAGCTGGACGGCGCGGTCGGCCGTCCTGAGCGCCGTGTCGGAGGCGAAGTTCAGGGCGAAGGCGGCCGCCCGGACGGCGTCCTTCCCCTGGTCCAGGTTCCACGCGGCCTCCCAGACCAGCAGCCGCGCCGCATCGATGTCGGTGACCAGTTCCGCCAGGGTGAAGGCGATCGACTGGCGCCGGGCGAGCGGCTCCCCGAAGGCCGTGCGCTGCCTGGTGTAATCGAGCGCGAAGTCGTAGGCGGCGCGGGCGACCCCCACGGCCATGGAGGCCAGGGCCGTGCGCGCGGCCGCCAGCAGGAGATCGAAATCGCATCCCTGTTCCCCCCCGAGAAGGTGCGAGGCGGGGACGGCGCAGTCGGTGAAACTCACGGAGTAGAGAGGGAGGGCGCGCAGGCCCATGTTCCGCTCCCGCTGACCTACCGTTACGCCCGGTGCGTTCGTCGGCACCAGCAGGGCTTGGGTTTTCCCCTCCAGGGCGGCGTAGACGAGGATCCAGTCCGATTCCAGGGCGAAGGGGACGTCGCATTTGGTTCCCGTGACCCGGTAGCCCCCCCCGTCCCTCACCGCCTGCGTCTCGAGGGCGAAGGGGTCGAACGCGATCCGCGGCTCCATCAGCGCGGCCGCCGCGGGGGCCCAGGCGTCGTTGCAGAACGCCGGGAGGTGCATGGCCTTCTGCTCCGGGGTCCCCGCTCGCAGCACCGGCAGCGCCACCAGGTTCGGCGCCAGCAGCGCCAGGGTCGCGGCGAGGTCCCCCCAGGCCAGTTCTTCCGCCGCCAGCGCCCAGGTGAGGGCCGAATTGGCGCCGAAGCCGCCGAACTCTTCGGGGATGCTGGCCGGGAGGAGGGAGAGTGCCCAGCCCTCGTCCATCCACGCCGGGTCCGGCTCCCCTTTTTCGTCGGAGTCCCTCATCCGGGGCCGGAATTCCCTGGCCGCCAGCCGCCTGGCGGCGTCGATCACCATCTTCTGTTCCTCGGTCGGTTCGAACGAATACATGACTCTCCCCCGCTGAATGAAAGAGCTTTCTATCGCACCCTTACCGATTTGGCAAACAAATATGGCCGGACCGGACGGGACGGCCGTAGAAGAGGGCGGCCGAACGGTCGAAGACGGCGGGGTTTTCGGAGGTATGGAACGCACGGCGTCCGGCGCGCGAGCACCTGGCCGAGATTTCGGGGTGGCGCTCGAGATAGTGGGCCAAGCTCCGGGCGACGATCTCCCCCTGGGACACCACCCGGATGCCGGCGGGGAGGCGGGCGCGCACCTTTTCCTCGAGAAGCGGGTAGTGGGTGCACCCGAGCACGACGGTATCGACGAGCGGGTCCCGCTCGAGGAGGCGGCCGATGTCCCTGCCGACGAAGAAGTCGGCCCCCGGGCCATCGAACTCGCCGTTTTCCACCAGCGGCACCCACATGGGGCACTCCTGCTGCACGACCGTGACCTCCGGGAAGTGGTTCAGGATTTCGATCCGGTAGGAATCGGAGGCCACCGTCCCCGCCGTGGCCAGGACCCCGATGTGCCCGGAGCGCGTGAGCGCGCCCACGGTTTCGGCGACGGGCCGGATTACCCCCAGGACACGCGCGCCCGGGCCGATGCGGGGCAGGTCCCGCTGCTGGATCGTGCGCAGCGCCTTGGCCGACGCGGTGTTGCAGGCGAGGATCACCAGCGGGCAGCCGCGCTCGAGGAGCCACTCGACGGCCTCGAGCGTGTAGGCGTGGACCACCTCGAATGACCGGTTCCCGTAGGGCGTGCGCGCGTTGTCCCCCAGGTAGAGGAAATCGTGCCGCGGGAGGACGCGCTCGATCTCCCGGAGCACGGTCAGGCCGCCGAACCCGGAGTCGAATACTCCGATGGGGTGATGCTCCATGCCTCTGCCTCGATTCAGGGTGTCCCGGGTTGCGGGGAGCGCAGCTTGAGGGTGTCGATGAACTCCTTGATGATGCGGGCCGTCAGTCCCCAGATCTCGTGCGCGCCGAAGGAATAGTAGTACACCTTGACGGACCGTTGCGCCCAGGTCATTCTGCCGGTCCGCAGCCGCTCCGGGTCCAGGAACGTTTCGAAGGGGACCCGGAGGATTTCGGCCACCTCGCGCTCCTGGGGGCGGAGGGAGAAGGGCGCATGCAGGAAGGCCGCGAACGGGGTGACGCGGCACTCCGTGATGGAAACATAATCGTGGAACCGCCCCAGGATTTCGACCCGGTCCTCGGCGATCCCCACCTCTTCGTAGGTTTCCCGCAGCGCGGTGCGGACCAGGTCCTCCCCCTCCTCCTGCATCCCGCCGGGGAAGGAGATCTGCCCCTTGTGCGTCTCGACCTCGTCGGTGCGCCGTGTCAGGAGGAAGTGGTATCCCCGCTTCCATTCGAACACCGGGATGAGGACGGCCGCCTGCCGTGTGAAGCCCTGCGTCAGGGTCCGTGGTTCCAGGTTCGAAAGGGTGCGATGGATGTGTTCCCTCATCTGCATGCTCCGTTCTCCTGCCCCCGGGATTTACGCACGGACCCGCCTCTCGACAAGGGACGCGATCGTGTCCGCCGCGGCGATGGCGGCTCCGCGGTTCCGCTCCAGGATGGCCCCGGCCGCAGCCCCCATCCTTTCCCGTTCCCCTGCATTCTGCAACAGGCGGAGGAAAACGTCCAATAATTGTCTCCTCTGCAGCCGGGGGTCCTCCTCCCCGGCGGCGATCCGGCAGAGGGCGCCTCCGGCGAGGAAGGCGTCGGCGATCGACTGGAAATTTTCCATGCTGGGTCCTACGACGATGGCCCGGCGGAAGGCGGCGGGTTCGAGGATGCTGTGCCCGCCGCGGCGGACCAGGGTCCCCCCCACGAAGACCACGTCGGCGTGTCGGTACACGGCGGCCAGTTCCCCCAGGGTGTCGAGCAGGAGCACCTCGGCCTCTCCGGTTTCCCGCCGCGACCGGCGCCGGACGGAAAATCCCAGTTCTTCGGCCAGGCGGGCCGTTTCGTCGAAGCGCTCCGGGTGCCGCGGCGCCAGCAGGAGCCGCACCTCGGCGCACCCCGGCGTCTCCCGGATGCGCCGCAGGGTCTCCAGCAGCTGCGCCTCCTCTCCCGGGTGGGTGCTCCCGGCCACGATCAGCCTCCCGGCGCCGGCGAGAAAACCCTCGCCGAGGTCCCCGGCGGGGGCGGGGTCGGCGCCCCCGGCTTCCCGGTCGAATTTGAGGTTGCCCATCACCCGGACCCGGTCGCGGGGCGCCCCCATGGCGAGGATCCGCCCCGCGTCCTCGCTCGACTGCATCAGCAGGGTCTCGTAGTTCCGGAGCGCATGACGGAGCAGGGGGCGCGCCCGCCGGTACCAGGGGAAGGAGGCGGCCGAGATGCGGCCGTTGACCAGGACGACCGGGATGCCGCGCCGCTTCGCCACGTCGAGGAGGTTGGGCCAGATTTCGGTGTCGATGATGATGATCACGGCGGGCCGGACCCGGTCGAGCACGCGCCGGACGACGAAGGCGAAATCGACCGGGAAATAGAAGACGTTCCCGGCCCCGAACCGGCTGGCGGCCACCTGCCGCCCCGTGGGCGTCACGGTCGAGAACAGGAACCGGGCTTCGGGCAGGCGGGCTCTGAGCGCTTTCACCAGCGGCTCGAGGCTGAGCGTTTCGCCCACCGAACAGGAGTGGAACCAGACGGCGCCCCCGCCGGACGGCCCGACCGACGCCGGCAGGCGGCCGAAACGTTCGGCGAGCCCCTCGAGCCGCCGCCCGCGGCGCCACGACCGGTAGAGAAAAAACGGGAGGAGCAGAAGGCCCCAGACCACCAGCAGCAGGCTATACAGAAAGTACATGTCCAGTTCTCGGGCCCCCCTTGGCCATGGCCGGTGCGTTTGACTCCATATTCTAGCAGCCGTGTCCCCGGCCCGCAATTCCGCCCCCGGGAGGGATCGATCCTTTTGGATGATGGGCTGTGCCGATGTATATTTCCCTTGATGGGCTTCCATGACAGGGGGGGGAATGCAGATCGTTGATGAGGCGCACAGGATCGGTCTTGAGGATCTTCGCAGGATGGCGGCTGAAACTTTCGGGGATCTTGTCAAGGCTGTTGTGGACGTGGACCGGAAGATCATGGTCGTGAATGCCGAACTGCACGCGGACGAGGAGGCTCTCCTCATCCAGTCCGGCTCCCGCCAGAATGATTTGTGGGGAATCAACTTTTATCCCGACCTCGAGGGGGAGGATTTCATCGAGTTTGATTCCATGATCAACCTCCGACCTTCGGTCGGAAACCGTAGTCGCGGTGTCGAGGATCCCGAAACCCGTGAGAAGATCGCCAGGATTGCGGCCTCCCTGGTGACCCGATGACGATGCATAAGGATCTTGCGGCGGGAAAATGGTTTCAGCTCTCGTTTTGCGAGCAGATGGCGAACGTGGGCAGCGAGATCGAAAGGGCCATATCATGGCGATCCAAAGGGAGATCCGATTTCAGCGGGCGGGCGTTCGAGCGTGCACTTGAACTGATGGATCTTTCCGTCGCGGACGGCAAGAACCGGCTCCGGCTCGGGGAACTCCTGCGGGTTCGGGAGGCACTGGCGGATCACTTTGTCTTCGAAAATTCCTATCAGTCGACGGCGGATTCGTGGCGGCGCTATTTCGGCGCGTTCCTGCAGGTCGTGAGGGGGGGCCGGTAACCCCCTTTCGACATTTTGAGATAGTTCAGGCCAGAAAGGCGCGCGCGCGCTCCAGGTCCTCTTCCGTGTCGACGCCGATCGTGTCCTCCGCGGTCTCGGCGACGTAAATCGCCGTGCCGTTTTCGAGGAATCGGAGCTGTTCCAGTTTTTCGGCCAGCTCCAGGGGGGACTGCGGCAGCGCGTGAAACCGCACCAGGGCTTCGCGGGTGTAGGCGTAAAGGCCGATGTGCTTGTAGTAGGCGACGCCCCCGGCGCCGTCGCGGTCGCAGGGGATGGGGAAGCGCGAGAAATAGAGCGCCCGCCCGTTTTTGTCGGTGACCACCTTGACGCAGTTGGGGTCCGCCGCAGCCGCCCCGTGGAGCGCCGTCTTCAGGGTGGAGACCTCGGCCCTGCCGTCGAGAATCGGTTCGAGCAGCAGCTCGACGTGCCCGGCCGTGATGGTGGGCTCGTCCCCCTGGATGTTGACGTAGACCTCCCCGTCGGTCCGCTCCACCACCTCGTAGAGCCGGTCGCTGCCCGAGGCATGCTCGCCCGTCAGCAGGACCGGGATGTGATAGCCCTGGCAGTACTGCAGCACGCTCCGGCTGTCGGTGGCCACCAGGACCTCGTCGAGCAGGGGCGATTGCCGGACCCGGTCGTAGACCCAGTGGACCATCGCCCGGCCGCCGATGTGGAGCAGGACCTTTCCCGGCAGCCTCTCGGAACCGAAGCGCGCGGGGATCACCCCCACCGTTCTGGGATGGTTCGCCATTCTCCCTGACCTCCCTGGACTCCCGTTGATCCGCCATAGGCCGCGACGTCGTGAAAACGGTGGCGGCCCGCCTCAAATATAGTAAGATCTTCCGGAAATCGCAAACGGCCAGTATCGCTCGAGGGGAGTTTCATGAAATTCAGATGGCGTGTGCCCGCCCTGCTGCTGCTTTCCTGCCCGGCGCTCCTTGCCGGGGTGGACGTCCACTGCTACGACGAGGCGGTCTACCTCTACCTCGACAAGCTCCACGCCGCCGGCCTCGTCCGGACCTACATGCCCGACCAGAGGCCGCTCGCGCGTTCCGTCATAGCCCGCCTCGCGGCCGAGGCGCGGCGGAGCCTCGGGGGGAACCGAGGGCCCTTCGATTCCATGATCGCCGAACTGGAGCGGGAGTTCGGCAACCCCGAGGGGGGAGTCCGTTTCGTCCCCCTCGACTCCGCCTCGCTCGCCTGGACGGCTACCGACCAGGAGGAGGCGCCGATGCCCGAAAACGGGCTGGGCGGCACCTCCGGCCGGGTGCAGCCGCTTCTCTCCTATCAGAACGGGGACCGTTTCGACGGGCATTCGAACCTCCACCTCCGTTCCGTCCACACCCTCCGGGCCTCTTCTCACTTCGCCGCCTACCTCGAGCCGAAGGTCTTCGCCCGCTCCGGCAGCGACTCCGGCGTCGGGCTGGCCCGCGCCTACGCCAAGACCGGGTTCGGCAACGTGGACCTGCTCGTGGGCCGGGACGACGTGCGGTGGGGGCCCGGCGAGAACGGGATCTTCTTCAGCGGCAACGCCCGCGCCCTCGACATGGTCAAGGTCTCCTCCCCCGCCCCGTTCCGGTTCCCCGGATTTTTGCGGCATGCGGGACATTTCCGCGGGACCGCCTTCGTCTCCTGGCTAGGGGACGACTACGGGCGCTCCGGGGCGACCCTTTCGGGTTACCGGCTCGACTACCGCCCCTTCCGGTGGGTCAACATCGGTTTCGACCACGCGGTCTTTCTCGGGGGGGAGGGGGCGAAAGCGCCCGATTTCGGCACCGCCGTGGGCTCCTTCATCGGCTTTCTCTCCCCGACGGTCAACGACCGGGCCAACTCGAACCACCTCATGGGGATGGATGCCACCTTCCGCGTCCCGAAAGCCATGGGTATGGAGCTGTACGGGAAGATGCTCCTGGAGGACACCCAGGCGGAGCAGAAGTACATGATCCGAAGCGACGCCGCCTGGCTCTGGGGGGTCCATTTTCCGAAGTTCAACGGGGCCGAGAAGCTCTCCCTCCGCGCGGAACTCGTCTACAGCGGCCAGTTCCCCTACCGGCACGGGTTTTACACCGACGGGTTCGCCCTCGACGGCAAATTCCTCGGGTACGACGCCGGTTCGGACACCTGGTCGGGGGCGGTGACGTCGCGCTACCAGTTCAACCTGCGGGAGTTCGTCCAGCTCCGGGTGCGCCGCCTCGAGCGCATGGGCGACCGCTACCGGATGGTCTACAACTCCGAGGGGAACAACATCGACATCGAAAAAGTCCTCAACCGTCCCGACGAGGGGCGCACCCTGCTGCGGCTGGGGGGGCAGAAGACCCTCTCCGGTCCCCTTCATCTGTACGCGGAAGCGGGCCTGGACACGAAGCGCAACGCCGGTTTCATCGAGGCGGGATCGGAAAACGATTTCGCTTTTCAGCTCAGGGTGGTCTACGAGCCCTAGAATCGGTGTTGTTCCTGCAAGTATAGGAATAATTATATTTGCGTTGCCCGCGGGTGCCCCCGCGCCCGGCCCGGTGCGGGCCTGGACGCTTGACCTGACAAGGGTTCTTCGTATATCGTGGCCGACGACATAGGGCCATCATACACAGGAACTGTTTCCGGCAGGCGCCCCCATGCGGCCGTCCGCCCGATTCGAACAGGAGATTGATTCGTGATGTCATCCATCCGCATCCTCAGGCCGCGCCGCTTTTCCCTGTCCTGGCCGGCGGCGGCTCTGCTCCTCCTGGCCGGTTCGGCCGCCGCCCAGGTCTACGCGCCGCGCGACCCGAACGCGGCCCGGGGGATGCAGAACCAGGTTCCCGCCGCATCCCGTTCCGACCGGGACCCGGCGCGGGATTCCGGGCAGGTCCCGGGCCTGGAGCCCGGCGCCTACCCCGAGCGGCCCGAAGAGTGCGACGGACCCCTGGGCCACCTGCTCCCCGAGTGCCAGCTCCCGGGGGACACGCTCGATCTTCCCCCGCTGGAGAGGCGGGGGAGCGAGACCGGTCTGCCCGCCGGGGAGCGGGAAGGGGAGGCGGCCGGGGAACTGCAGCGCCGCTATCCTCCCGAACTCGAGTTCCTGCCCATGCCGGAGCCGGAAGCTCCGAGCGAGTTCCAGCGCTTTGCCGCCTCGTCGGTCGGCGCCCTCCTCCCGATCTACGGGGCCTCCCTTTTCGAGCGGGTGCCGACGACGTTCGCGCCCCTCGACCGGGTCCCGGTGACGGCGGATTACGTGATCGGCCCCGGCGACGAGATTCTCCTCCGGATCTGGGGGCAGGTGAACATGGACCTGAACCTCATCGTCGACCGGGCGGGCGCGGTGTACATCCCCCAGGCCGGCAGCATCACCGTCGCCGGCGTCGAGTTCCGGCAGCTGCCCGGTTTCCTCCGCTCGCAGCTCGAACGCGTCTTCCGCAATTTCGACCTGAGCGTGAACATGGGGCAGCTGCGCTCGATCCAGGTCTTCGTCGTGGGCCACGCCCGGCGTCCGGGGACCTACACGGTCAGCTCGCTCAGCACCATGGTCAGCGCCCTGTTCGCGGCGGGCGGGCCCTCGGCCCAGGGCTCGATGCGGCGGATCCAGCTGAAGCGGGGGGCGGAGGTCGTCGCCGGGATGGATCTCTACGACCTCCTCCTGCGGGGCGACAAGTCCGGGGACGCGCGCCTCCTTCCCGGGGACGTGGTCTACATTCCCCCCGTCGGTCCGCAGGTGGCGGCGGCGGGGAGCGTGAAGAACCCCGCCGTTTACGAACTCAAGGGGGAGGAGACGGTGGCGGACCTGGTCGGGATGACGGGGGGCCTGTCGGCCCTGGCCGACCGGGAGCGGGCCACCCTCGAGCGGATCGCGGCGGGCGCGCGCCGGGTCGTGGAGTTCCGGCTCGACGAGGAGGGGATGCGGCTGCCCGTGAGGGACGGGGACGTATTCCAGGCGCGCACCATCCAGCCGCGGTTCGAGGAAACCGTGACGCTGCGGGGGAACGTGGCCAACGCGGGGCGTTTCCGCTGGCACCCCGGCATGCGGCTGAAGGACATCATCCCGGACCGCGAATCGCTCGTCACCCGCGACTACTGGAAAAAGCGCAACCTGCTGGGATTCACCCCCCCGGAGGAGGCGATCGCGGCCGAGCCGGTCGAGGAGGCGCGCCGGAGGCTCTCCGAGACCCGCATCGGTCCCACCGCCCCGGACATCAACTGGTCCTACGCCGTCATCGAGCGCCAGAACCCGCAGGACCTCATGACCAAGCTCCTCCCCTTCCACCTCGGCCGCCTGGTACTCGAAAACGATGCCGGGCAGAACCTGGAACTCCGGCCCGGGGACGTCGTCACCGTCTTCTCCCAGGCGGACATCCGCGTGCCGCAGATGCAGCAGACCCGGACCGTCCGCCTCGAAGGGGAGTTCAACGCCCCGGGCATCTACGACGTCGAGCCGGGGGAGACCCTGGGGCGGCTGATCGAAAAGGCGGGCGGGCTGACGCCGCAGGCGTACCTCTTCGGGGCCGAGTTCCTGCGGGAATCGGTCCGCAAGGACCAGCTGAAGCGGATGGAGCGCTACATCCAGGACCTCGAGCAGGAGGCCGACAAGGCGGCCCGCAACCGGCTGGCCAACGCCGACAATCCCAGCCAGGCGCAGATGCTGGAGGCGGAGATCAAGAGCCAGAAGGAAATGGTGGAGCGGCTGCGCTCGGTCCAGCCCACGGGCCGGATCGTGCTCAGCCTCGACCCGGACAGCAACGACTTTTCCCAGATCGCGCACATGACCCTGGAGGACGGCGACCGCTTCGTCGTCCCGGCGCTCCCATCGACGATCAACGTCATGGGCGCGGTCTACAGCCCGAACGCCCTGGTCTTCGCCAAAAAGCGCCCGGTCAGGGAGTACATCGCCCAGGCGGGAGGGTTCACGCGCAACGCCGACGAGGACCGCGCCTACGTCCTGCGCGCCGACGGGAGCGTCCTCCCGCGGCAGAGCACCTCGGGCTTCGACAAGAAGAGCCTGAACCCCGGGGACGCCGTCATCATCCCCGAGCACCTGTTCAAGACCACGTTCCTCACCAACCTGCGCAACTGGTCCGAAGTCATCTCCCAGTTCGGACTGGGCGCCGCGGCGATCAACGTGTTGAGATAGACAGATATCACAGGAGGCCGTGTTGACCCACGAGGCGGACCCCAATCTCCCAACCCCACCCCCCGGACGCGAACCGCGGGGCACGAGCCTGCTCGACCTGCTCATCGTCCTGGCCGAGAGAAAGCGAGTGATCCTGCTCTCGACGCTGATCTTCGGCATCGCGGCGACCGTCATCGCCCTCGTCACCCCTCCGACCTTCACGGCCACCGCGGTGATCATGCCGCCGCCGCAGCAGTCCTCTACCGCCGCCGCGCTCCTGGGCCAGCTGGGCGGGATCGCCGGCATGGCGGGGCAAAGCCTGGGGATCAAGAACCCCTCGGATATTTATATCGGGATCCTCAGCAGCCGCACGGTCATGGACAAGCTGGTGACGCAGCATTCGCTCAAGGATGTCTACGAGGTCGAGACGTTCACCGATGCCAGGCGGGAGCTCTCCAAACACTCCAGCTTCAACGCCGCCAAATACTCGATGATTCACATCTCCGTCGAGGACCGCGACCCCCGGCGCGCCGCCGACCTGGCCAATGCCTACGTCGATTGCCTGCAGGAGCAGAACAGCCGGCTGGCGGTGTCCGAAGCGGCGCAGAGAAGGCTGTTCTTCGAACGGGAGCTGGACAAGGAGAGGGCCCTGCTGGCGGAAGCCGAGACTGCGCTGCAGAAGATGCAGGAACAGAAGGGGCTGTTCCAGGTCAGCAGCCAGGTGTCCGCCGTCATCCAGTCGATGGCGCAGCTGCGGGCCGAAATCGTGGCCCGCGAAGTGGCCCTCGAGCGCCTGAAGGCGGGGGCCACCGCCCGGAACCCCGAGGTCCAGCGCCAGGAGATCGAGATCGCAGCGCTGCGGGAGCAGATGAAGGAGCTCGAGGCAAAGAGCGCCAGGGACGGGTCCAACCCCTTCATGCCCACCTCCATGGTTCCGGAGGCCGCGCTCGACTATGCGCGGCGTCTCCGGGAGGTCCGGTATCACGAGGCTCTCTACGAACTGCTCGCCCAGCAATATGAAATCGCCCGTATCGATGAGGCAAGGGAATCGCCGATGATTCAGGTGGTGGATCAGGCTGTCCCGCCGGAAAAGAAGAGCGCTCCCAGGCGCAGCTATTACCTGATAATCGGGCTCTTTCTGGGTGCACTGACCGGAACGGTCCTGGCATTGGGCTTGCAGGCGACCAAGGATGAGGTAGTCTCCCGGAAGGTGGACGCCATCAGGAAATCGATCTGCCATCGAAGAGCGAAATCTGCAAGGACCGACTAGAGCCATCACCTGCTGCCAAACCTCGGTTTTTTTGGGATGCAATCAATGGCCTGTTTTTCGAGATGGGCAAGGGCCGGGCTGGACTCCAGTTATGTCAAACGCCTGGCCAAGAATCTGGTGTGGCTGATCTGCGGCAATTTTGGCGCGCTGGTGATTGGTTTTTTCGTGAATGCCTATCTTGCCCGCAAGCTTGGCCAGAACGCCTTTGGCATTTATAACTACGCCCAAACTATAGCGCTGTATGCGGCCATGATGGTCGACTGCGGCCTCAATGCATACGGCAACCGCGCGACTGCTCGGGATCCAGCGCGGGCAGGTCAGTTACTGATCAATATCGCTGCATTCCAGCTGATACTTGGAACCTGCGTGGTGGTGTTGTCGGTGAGCGTTGTCAATCTCTTTCCCCCATGGCCGGCAGATGTACGTCCGGTCGTCGTCATGTCGCTCCTTTGGTTGTTCCCGTTTGCTCTCAATATCGAATGGCTGCACCTGGGATTTCAAAGGATGCGTGCGGTCGCGCTGGGCCGTCTTTTCCAGCAGGTGGTCATCTGCCTGTCGACTCTGTTGCTCGTGGTCGATTCCGGCTCTGTGATCTGGGCTCCCCTTGCCCGTGTCATCGGCGGCGTGGCGAGTGCGGGATGGCTTCTATGGCAACTGCCCCCCGGGATTTTTGGGAAGGCCAAAATGCGCCTGCGGCAAACCATGGGTTATATCCGTAGCTCCAGGTGGTTCTGGATGTCTTCCCTTTTTGTGCAAATCTATCATGGATCCGATATCCTGATACTTCAGATGACCCGATCTCCCGCGGAAGTCGGGCAGTACAGCGCGGGCTTTCGTCTCATGAGCATGGGCATCGCCGTTATCGCGCTCATCAACGTCTGGATGTTCCCCATTCTTTCCGCGGAGTATGGCAGGGATCCCGGGGTGTTTCGGCATCTTCGCAAGATGTATTACGCGACGGCGGGTGTCATCTCCGGCATCATTCTGGGAGTGGGTCTCCCTTTGGCGCCAAGAATTGTCCTTTGGGTATATGGAGACGAATATCGCAATACCATGCCGATACTCCAGATACTGATGATAGCGGCGGCCGTGCTGACCATCAACGGGGCGTTGTCGCAACCGCTGTTGGCGGCGGGAAGTGAGTCGGGAGTCTTTTGGCAGATCCTTTTCACCGCCGTGGTCAATGTGGTGTTGAATTTGAGCTTTATTCCTTCCTATGGTGCGGCTGCGGCCGCTGGTGTATACCTGGCTTCACAAGTATTCGGTACGCTATGGCTATTTTTTCTCTATCGGCGTCGAATGAAGGGACCGGATGGAGGCAGTCTGGTTGAGGGGCCAGTGCAAGAGGATGTACCATGAAGATCTTGTTTGTGGGATACGGGTTTCACCCGGTCAATGCAGGTGGAGCCGCCCAAATTCAGGCGGAATGCATAAATGCCTGTCGAAATCTAGGAATGGAAGTGGCGATCTATCAATCCGGTACCTATGCGTTCTTGCCGCGCACCTTCCTGAAAATCAGGCGGCTCTCGGACGGCACCCCTCTTTATGATCTTGTCAACTCCCCTAACCGGCCCGGTAAGAGAAAACCGGAAGACGAGATACGACATGAAGCCGTTATACAAGTCAGTAAACGGGTCCTTTCTTTGGCGAAGCCGGACATCGTTCATATTCATGAATTGACGTTTCATTGCGCGGACTTCATCAGGCTTTGCGGTGAACTCGACATTCCTGTGGTGAAGACGATTCATAATTACTGGGACCTCTGTCCCCAGCGGGATCTGCTCTTTAACCGGAAGACCCCCTGTGTGGATTATGATGATGGACGTTGTTGTGTGGCCTGCGCGTTCGCCTGGAAACAAAGACCGGTGATCGCCGCTGTTGCGAAGCATTTGCACGGACACAGGCTCTTTCTGCCCGCCAAGAAGATCTGGAATCTGCTTCAGGTGATGTGCTCCGGTGCTCAGGGACTCCGGGGCAAGTCCGATTGTGTAACGGCGGATGCGGACAGTGAAAAGCAGCACCGGCTGGCTTCCGCCTACCGTCGGCGAAGGACGGAATTTATCGAGAATCTCAATCGGGTCGACGCCATTCATGTCTATTCGAAGAAATCGGGAAGGATCCTGGCGGATTATGGTGTTTATGAGGATCGGATCCATTATGTGCCCATATCCACTAGCGCTGTTGACAGAATTGCAAGGAAGAAGCCGTATGACGGCGGATCTCAGATCACCTTCGGATATCGGGGGGGGGTCGCCGAAAACAAGGGGCTGGGAATTCTGATCCAATCGTTCCGATCCGTGGATCAAAGCCGGGCCCGGCTGCTGATTTTCGGGAACGGGCAGCAACGGTATCTCCAATACCTGAGAAATCAGGCACATGGACTTAACATTGAGTTCATGGGCGGATATCCGTCCAAGGACGTAGGGAAGATCAATTTGGGCATTGATGTAGGTATCATTCCTTCGATATGGGAGGAGTTGTTTGGCTTGGTAGGGATAGAATTTCTCGGGAGCGGCGTTCCCATCATCGCCAGCGATATTGGCGGCATCAACGAATATGTGATACCGGGCAGGAACGGGTATCTCGTGAAGGCGGGCGATTCTGTAAGCCTGACCGATGCGATGAATAGGTTCATCCAGGATCCTCAGGAAATAAGGCGCTTGCAGGAGGGATGCCGACCATGGATATCCGTCGGCGAAATGACCAGGAAACTGGGGCAGTTGTACGAACATATCGTCGGGTGACAGACAGATGCTGGTTGAGCCCAATCCGGTTGCGATAATCTTTTTCCTAGTTCTGGCGGCGCTTTCCATGAAGCTGTCCAAGGACCTTTTGGGCTCCTGGTTGGCGGCTCCGGGTCTTTTTGGAGGGGTGTGGTTTATTTCGTTGGCTGTGTTTTATTCGGGGATCGTTTCTTACTATGCCTTGAGACCGAAGACCCTTGGTGTTTTTGTTGTAACAACCGTGGTGTTTATCTGCGGGTGTCTGCTTGGGAAGGCCCTCTATGGCCTTCCAATAGCTCGAACCATAAAACCTATCGATCGCTCAAGCATCGAAGGTTTGCAGCATGCGGATAGGCTGATTTATGTTCTCTTTCTCATCGGCGTATGGGGAACTCTTTCCTATTACCTGTTGATGCACCAGGTTATAGGAATTGATTCTCTCTGGCGGGACCCTATCCTCGTTAGATACGAGGAAGTCTACGGGAGGTTGCGAAATGCAGGGTGGGGAGGAGTCGCCCGGTCCTTTGCCATCCCGTGCTTCATCCTGTGCAGCCTCTACCTCAAAATCCGCGGATCGAAGGCTCCCAGGAGATTCTGGGCAATTCTGATCGTTACGTTTCTGTTGTTGTTGCCGAGTTCGGGACGAACGACAATGGGCACCATGCTCGTTGCTACCTTTTTGGGGATTCAATATGTGGATATGGGGAGGCGCGGCAGGATGTCCTATAAGCATACGGCCCTGATAGCTGGTGTGATCCTACTATTTGTCGGCTATTTTCTCCTTACCACCAATCTCCTGAGCAAATCGGTGTCTGATCGTGCGGGAATAGCGGATCTCTCCTTTTATCTGGTTTCAGGTTTTCCGGCCTTTCAGCAGATGGTGCTTTTTCCTCAGGGATATGAAGGAAGTGGTCATATCACCTTTGGAGTCATCACCCGAATCCTATACGCATTGGATCCCGAAAACGTTATTAAGCCGGACTATGTGCGTCCCTTTACCACGGTACCATTTCCCACAAACATCTATACCTATCTGGACTCCGCATTTCTTGAATACGGGTGGATCGGAGTCTTCATCCTGCCCTTTATCCTTGGGCTGGCCCTGACACTCTTATACTTATCTCTAAACAAGAAGCCGAGTATCCTGAAATTCTTCATGAATGCCCTGCTGGGCACCTGCATTGTCCAAAGTCTGGGTGTCAATCGGTTTGGCGCGACAGATATCTGGATGTGGATGGTTGTGCTCGCCATCATCCAAACCGCTTTAAAGCTAGGGTTTAGACTTCCATGTTCGAATCGCATGCATGGGCCGGATCCTGATATGAGGATGTCATGAAACATGGACCGGTAGTCCGAATCATTATCGTAAACTGGAACACGGGT
>JAAYCX010000004.1 GCA_012729555.1 Acidobacteriota bacterium | reverse complement strand
CGACCAGGGCGCAGGCGTCGGCGGCGTAGACCCCCATCCAGGGCCCCTTGAGCGGCACGTACACCTTGTTGTCCCCCTGGATGGTGACGGTGGCCGTGTAGGGGGCCTGGGCGTGGCGCGGCGACTGAGCGTAGCGGAACCCGTACCCGTGCATCCGGCCGTCGGGGAGGCGCCGGGTCCCGGCCGGGTGCCACTTCCACCCCATCAGCTTCTTCCCCTTCTCCACGCACTCCAGCAGCCCCGGGGGGACGCCGGGGTCGTCCTGGGACGACGGGCCGTGCACGTTTTTGAGCGCGACGTCGATTACGTCCATCCCGAGCTTTTCCGCGATGATCTGCTCGGCGATCGTCATCGCGTCCCAGTTGAAGGGGGAGGTCTGGCTCCCCGTCGACTTGGCCGAGTCGGTGAAGACCGCCTGGGCCTCGCTGTGGAGGTTCTTGCAGCGGGTGGTGTTGAAGGGGCTGAACATCGCCTCGAACGCCCCCATGGCGAAGGGGCGGGCGCGGACGCCGGGCGCCCCCATGTCGGAGATGGTGCGTTCACTGACCGCCGTGATGGTGCCGTCCTTCCTGAACCCGATCTTCACGTGCATGTACCGCTGCGGGTTCGAGGAGTAGAAATCGTTCTGGCGCGCGTTCATGCACCGGACGGGGCGGCCGGTCCTCTTGGCCAGCAGCGGGGTGACGAGCGACGCGCGCCGCAGCATCCAGTCGCAGTATTTCCCCCCCTGGAAGGTGGTGCCGCGGTGGAGCCGGTCGAAGGTGACGCCGTAGGCGGGGCGCAGTTCGTAGGCCCCCCAGGTGGGGGGGATCCCCTGCACGTACAGGCTCGGCCCGGGGGGCCCCAGCGGGGCCTGGGCCCACCAGGAGAGGCTCCCGTTCGGGTTCGGGATGTGGGAGGCCATGAGCGACTGCGTCCAGTCGAATTCGAACACCTGGTCCGCTTCGCGGAAGCCGGCCTCGACGTCCCCGGTGGTGAACGGCTTGGAGGCCAGCGCCTTCGGTTCGATCCGGACGAAGGGGGCGCCCGGCTTCAGGCTGTCGCGCGGGTCGACGATCGGGGGGAGGACCTCCCACTCCACCTCGATCAGCCGGAGCGCCTCCTCGCAGATGTCCTCGGTCTCGGCGACGACCACGGCGCCGACCTCCTCGTTTTCCGTGTCCGACTCGTTGCTCAGCATCGGCTCCCGCAGGGCCTTGTCCATCGCCAGGATCTCCGGGTCCTCCCAGGTGACGATGTCGACGACGCCGTCGAGCGCGCGCGCCCGGCGGGTGTCCATCCGCACGATTCTGGCGCGGCCGTGGGGATTGCGGAGGAACTTGGCGTGCAGCATTCCGGGCACGACGTCGTCGCTGCCGAACTTGGCCATGCCGGTGGCGATGGGAAAGGAAAGCCTGCCGGGCACGTTGGCCGTGCCGACCGCCCTGAATTCCTTTCTCTGTCCGTTGCTCCCCGCGATATCTGCCATGGCGTCGCTCCATGAATGGAATGGATTCCGTGCTCCGTTGCGCCGATTGTACTACCGAACGCCCCTTTTGGGTCAAAAAGTAAGGCCTCCCCGGCCTATTTTTCGCACCTACTCGATCTCTTTAGCGGGACGATCAAGAGCGGGGCTGAACCTCGGTAGCTCGGGAGCCGGTGGGATGTCCGCGGGATCGGTGAGCGGGGACGGACAGGAAACTTCAATGGGGCCGGCAGGGTACTCCGGTCCGTCCCTGTTTATGTTATTGAACGGCTTTGGTGCAGGAGGAGTCTGTGGCGGAAGGCATGCGCCCGGGGGGTGGGGGTAAAGGGTTTTCGGGGACGGACCAGAGTATCCTGTTTTAAATCAATAATATGCCCTGGTCCGTCCCCGGTTTTTTATTTGCTGGCCCAGAGGCCGTGCAGGTTGCAGTACTCCCTGGCCGTCATCGGCGCGTTCGGGTCTTCCACCATGAAAACGGCCTCGGCGACGGTGTCCCCTTCCTTGAAGTCGTGCCGCAGCACCTTGTCCCCGACCAGGAGTTCCACGAACAGGATGTAGTGCTCGGGCAGCATGGGATGCGGGACGCTCCCGACCTTGACCGTCACCTTGTTCCCGTTCTTCTCGATCACGGGCACGTGCTTTTCCTTGGCCGCGTCGACGGTATCGGCGACGAGTTCCTGCATCGGCTGCCCGCAACAGGAGAGGGTCGTTTTCCCGTTCCACAGGCTCTCGATGATGTTTCCGCAAACCTCGCATTTGTAGATGCTCTTTTTCCGCAGCATGGTTCCTCGCTTTCCGACGAATACGGTTGTGTTCACCTTATCAGGCTTATGCCTTATCAATATACTGGATGCGTCCCCGCTTCCGAACAGGGTTCGCCCATTTTTTTGCCCGCGGCCGCCCTCTCGTTGTGCGGCCCGGGCGGGCCGGTCAGGCACGCCGGCCGGGTGGGTTCCCTCGATGCGTTCCGGAGCCCGCGGGGTGGGGGGGCCGGGAAAGTTTTCCGGTTGCCTTCAGGCCGGGGTTTATAGTCAGATAACGAAGACCTCCCAACCGGCCCAAGGGGAGCGTCCCCCGCCGGCGGGGATATCGCAATGGCACGCTACTAAAAGGAGCCGTTTTATGGCTGAAGACAAAAAAGCCCTGAACCCAGAGGCCGCCCCGAAAAAGCGGCTGTCCCGGCGCGACTTCCTGGTCACGGGAGGAACCGTGGTCGCCGTCGACGCCCTGATCGCCGCGACCCCCGCGCAGGCGAGGGCCGCCGCGGCGCCGGCGGCCGCACCTGCGGCCGCCACCTACCCCGCGTCCAGAGGGTACCTGGTCTACGACAGCAGGAAATGCGCGGGGTGCACCACCTGCATGCTCGCCTGTTCGCTCGTCCACTACGGGGTGCAGAACCTTTCCCGCTCCCGCATCCAGATAATGCAGGACTCCTTCGGCAAGTTCCCCGGGGACGTCATCATGGCCCCCTGCCGCCAGTGCAAGGTGCCGGTGTGCGTCCAGAGCTGCCCTGTGGGCGCCGCCTATGTCGACACCGAAAACGGCAACGTGCGCCGCATCGACAGCGCCAAGTGCATCGGCTGCAAAACGTGCCTCAGGATGTGCCCCCAGCAGCCGCACCGCACCGTCTGGGTCACGATCGACGGCAAGGGGAAGTCGTCCAAGTGCGACCTCTGCCTCGACACCCCCTACTGGGACGAGAAAGGGGGGCCGGGGGGGAAACAGGCGTGCGTGGAGAGCTGCCCGATGAAGGCGATCCGGTTCGTCGCCGAAATGCCCGACCAGAAGGAGACGGAAGGGTACGACGTGAACCTGCGCAACGACCACTGGTACAACCTGGGCCTGGTGGACAACAGCACCGTCGAGCCGAAACGGAACCCGGTGTGGAAAGTCGGGGGAGGGGAATAGGATGAAAGGCGGATATACGGGCAAGATATTGCGGGTCGATCTTTCGACCCGGACCATCAGCACCATCGACACGGCGAAGTACGAGGAATTCGGGGGCGGGCACGGCATCGGCTCCGCGGTGTTCTTCGATCTCGTCGGCGACCAGCTTCCGTTCGAGGCCTTCGACCCCCGGAACCTCATCATCATGATGGCCTCCCCCTTTTCCGGCACCTTCATGCCCGGCTCGGGGCGGTGCGAGGTTCAGGGGATGGGCCCGATGCTCTACCCGGTCGAGTGGTTCGCCCACAGCAACTTCGGGGGGCGCTTCACGGCCCAGCTCAAGTTCGCCGGGTGGGACGGCATCGTCGTGGAAGGAGCCGCGGACGACCCGGTCTGGATCAACATCGTCAACGACAAGGTCACGATCGAGAGCGCCAAGGGGATCTGGGGGATGGACACCTGGGACACCCAGGAGGAGATCTCCCGCCGCGTGATGCCGGGGCTCAAATACGGCGAGTGGGCCGAGCTGGCCCGGGACCAGGCGACCACCCAGTCCCCCGCCGTGGTCTGCTGCGGCCCGGCGGGGGAGAACCGGAGCCGGCTGGGCGCGCTCCTGCACGGCCCCGGGTCGCAGGCGGCCCTGTGCGGGTTCGGGGGCGTTTTCGGCTCCAAGAAGCTCAAGGCCATCAGCGCCATCGGGACCGGGGACGTCCCGATCGCCGACCCCAAGGCCTTCATGGCCGCCCGGCTCTGGTTCCGGCAGTTCCAGTGGGACGTGGACAATCCCCGCGAGGCGGAACGCTTCGGCGCCGGCGGCCCCTACGCCCTGATCAGCGGCCGCCCCAGCGGGGGGAACGTGCTCAACCGCGACCTGCCGCTCACCCCGGCGCGCGCGACCGCGTGCGCCTCCTGCCCGCGCGGCTGCCGGATGCGGCTGGCCACGGGCGACAGCAACGAGTCGGTCTGCGCCGGCACGATGGTCATCACGGTCAACGGGTCGGTCAAGTTCACCCGCCAGGGGAACGACCTGATGCAGAAGTACGGCCTCGGGCACTGGCAGCTGATGCCGCTCCTGTCCTACGTGGACGCCCTTCACAAGAAGGGGATCCTCGGGAAAGGGAAGCAGATCGACACCGACCTGCCGCTCGACCGCCCCGGGACGTTCGCCTACGCCGACGCGGTGATGCGGGCGATCGCCTACCGGGAGGGGGTCGGGGACGACCTGGCCGAGGCCTGCGCCCGCTTCGCGAAGAAGATCGGGCGCTACGACGAGGACGTCAACGACGGCACCCTGAGCCTGGCCTACTGGGGGACGGCCAACCACTACGACCCGGCGATCGAGGCGGAGTGGGGCTTCGGCTCCCTGCTGGGGGAGCGCGACCTGATGCTGCACCAGATGTCCAACTACCCCATCCACTGGATGGCCTGGTCGGGCGACCCCTACCTGACGGCCGAGGAGGTCTCCCGGCTCTACACCGACGCCATGGTCCCCTACCAGGGGGACCCCTTCATGGTCGATCACAGCGACGGGCCGACCGGGATCTACTCCGACTCCAAGGTCAAGCAGGTCGCCTGGATCAAGCACTACGAGAAGTTCTGGGTCGGGGCGGGCGGCTTCTGCGGCTGGCGCTGGCCGATGTGCATCACCAACAACACGGCCGACCGGCGCGGGGCGACGCCCGAGGCGGAACCGAAGTTCTGGAACGCCGTGACCGGGGACAACCGGACCTTCGCCGACTACATGGAACTGGGGCACAAGATCTACACCCTCGATCGCTCCATCTGGGCGCTGCAGGGGCGGCACCGCGACATGGAGGTCTTCCCCGACTACGTCTACGACAAGCCGAGCGTGGGGCACGACATGACCATGTACATCGACGGTAAGTGGCAGTACGCCAAGGGGACGGGGCGCACGCTGGACCGGGCGAAAGTGGAGGACTTCAAGACCAGGTTCTACAGGTTTGAGGGGTACAATCCCGACAACGGTTATCCGAAACGGGACACCCTCGAGAAGATGAAGCTCACCAAGGTCGCCGACCTGCTCCGGAAGCGGGGCAAGCTGGGCTAGCCGCTCCCGGGATCCGGCACGGGCGGCCCGGGAGGGCGCCCGTGCCGGATCCCTCCTTCGCTTGCCTCCGCGTCTGTCCCTTCCTGTTACTGGGGGATGATGGCCGAAAGGCGCGCAGCGGCATCCACGCACTTTTTCCCGTAATCCTGGGCCTTCTCCTTCGTCAGCCGGAACGCGGGCGCGGTGACGGCGAGGGTTGCCATGACATGGCCGTCGGCGTTGAACACGGGCGCCGAGACGGCGCTGATCCCCTCGCGAAACTCCTCGAAGTCGGTGGCGTACCCCCGCTTGCGGATGGCCGCCAGTTCCCGCAGCAGGGCCCTGGGATCGGTGATGGAATTCTTCGTGAAGGCCGGGAGGCCCTCGGTCTCGATGAGCTTGTGGACCTGGTTTTCGGGGAGGAAGGCAAGCACGGCCTTGCCGTTCGATTTTGTGGTCAGCGAATTCATCGTGCCTATCGGGGGGACCACCCGGAGGTCGATCCGGGACTCGACCGAATCCACGATGACCATCTGGGTCCCGCGCAGGACCGAATAGTTCGCCGTCTCCCCGGTGTAGTTGGCCAGCTCCTTGAGGAACGATTTGGCGGCGTCGGCGATGTCGAGCTTGCCGAGCACGTAGTGACCGTAGTCGATGAGGGCGATCCCGAGCGAGTACTGCTTGGTGGCTTCGTTGCGGTCGAGCAGGCCGTGATGACTGAGGGTGACCAGCAGCTTGTGGACGCTGCTCTTGTGCCACCCGGTGGCCTCGGTGACCTCGGCGATGGTCATGCCGTGCCCCCGGGTCCGCAAAAGCCTCAGGATGCGGGCCGCCCGGTCGACCGCCGGTACGATGTATTCGTAATGTTCGCCTGTCGCGGATACCGTTTTCGAATTCTGATTCATTCCCTGTCCCCCATGGCGGTCTGCTGAATGTATCATCACGGGCTTCGATTTTCCAGATGCGCGGGCGGCCGGCGGGGCTGCTTCCATGGAAGCGGGCGACGGGCGAGGCCCGCGGTGGGTCCGGGCCCCCTGCGGGGATCCCCGGACCCATGCCGGTGCCGCCTGGCCGGTTCAGGCGGCACCGGGGGCCACGACTAGTATTTTACATAAGTCGGGACCAGCGTCCTGTATTTCCCCACGAGCTTGTCCCAGTTTTTGGGAAGCTGGAGCTTGCGCGTGACGAACTCGTTTTCGAATCCGCCCGCGCTCTGGTGATGCCCGATCCACACCCCGGGACCCCCGGCGACCACGAGGATGAAGTCCTCGTCCTTCAGGCCGCCGCCGCGCCCGCCGGGCGCACGGGGGGCGTTCTTGACGACGAAGTCCTTCACCTGCTGCTTGGTCCACCCCGCGCTCTTGAAAATCCGGGCGTGGTCGGGGATGACCACGAGGCCGGCCAGCGAACGGATGCCAAGCCCGGCCATCGACCCGGCCAGGCCCTCAGGGCTCGTCTGCCCGGGGACATTCTGGGTGTAGCGGTTGGGGAAGAAGACCGTGACGGTGCTGTCGTCCGGCTTGAAGCCCAGGTCGACGTGCAGCGGCTGCCAGGGGCTCTCCTCCTCGTTTTCCCCCAGGACGAGGGCGTACTTGCCGGGGTTCCCCAGCGTTCCCATGTCCTCGATCCCCTTGCGCGCGCCCCCGATGTTCTTGACGATCAGGCCCACCGCCCGCCCGATGGCGGAGTTGGCCATGTTGCCCGGGCTGAGGGCGCCCGAACTGCAGTTGATGTGGATCTCCTTGCGCACCGGCCCGTTGATCAGCAGGAACGGGGCCCACGACCCGGTGCTGACCTCGAAGGTGTCGAACCGGGTCTTCGGGTCCGCGAGGGCGTCCACCGTCGCCAGCAGCACCGGCATGTGGATCGGCAGGGCGCCGGCCATGACGGCGTTGACGGCGATTTTTTCCACCGTGGCCTTCCCCAGGCGCGGGATGAGCTTGGCCACGACGTGATCGCGCGGCAGATCGGTCCCCGTCAGCATCTCGGCTACCGCCTCTTCGGTCGGGGGATACAGGGGGAGTCCGTCTCCCCACCCCTTGCGGTAGAAGAACTCGTTGAACCGCCGGAGCGTCCCCTTGAAGGCGACCTTCGGCTGGGGTTCCTTTTGGACCTGCGGGTTTTTCTCCTCCGCGGTCAGGGGTCTGGTCAGCGCGGCAATGATGTCGCCGAGAGCGGCGTCAATGCCCGATTGGATGTCTTCGGCGACGGTGGATTCGCAGGCGATGGACGTTCCCAGTACCCGCACCCCCGGCATGCCTTTACCCGACGACGCCGAGTGGGCGTCGTTTACGAAACCGCGATTCGCCAGTAACACGACCGGCGTTCCAAAGTCCTCGATCGCTACGCCGTTGTAGGCGAGGAACTTTGTGCAGGACCCTCAATCACCGACCGCGGCGACGACCGCGTCCATGTCCTTGGCCCAGGCCGCGAACCGCTCCTTGTTGATGGTCTCGGTCTCGGTGACGTTGGGCAGGGTGGAATGGAAGAGGCTGGTCTGGATGGTGGGATACTTCTGCTTCAGCCTCCTTTCCACCTCGTCGGTGATCGGCTTGGCCGCGCGCTTGAAGTTGGCGAACAGCCCGATCTTCTTCCCGTCCAGGGTGTCGAGCCGGGGCGAGAGGCCCCGGAGCGGAATCGGGTCCACGTCAGCCCACGGGCTGAGGACCTCGTACTCTGTTTCCGGGGTCTGCTGGGCGGCCAGGCTCCCGGAAGGGGCGTGTACGGCCACGACCGAAAAGGCCGTCACCGCCGCAATGGACAATAATCTGCGCATATGCTGCTCCTCCTTGTTCGTTGGTGAAATGTATGCTGCCCCCTATGATGGCAGGGACGACTTCCCCGCGGGCGAAGACCGGCGCCTGCGCCCGCAGCCGCCGGCGCCCTCCAAATCTCTCATAATAGATAGAGTAGTCATAAGGAGACCAATCTAGCTCCCGGGGCGGGGTGAAGTCAAGCAAAATGAGCGGAAGATCAGGGTTTGCCCGGTCTGATCACGGGAGCTCAAGCGGCGGTAGCGGAAAGGGAAAAGGAAAAAAAACGGGCCCCCCCTGTGGCGAGGGGGAGCCCGCGGGTCCGGGGGAGGCCCGCCGCAAGCGGCGGGCCCCCGGTCCGGACGGCTAGAAGCTGATGCGGATCTTCGCCTGGAAGGTCCGGTGCCCCGCCTTGTCGCTGATGTAGCCGAAGGGGCTGGAGCTGTTCACGGCGAAGTTCGGGTTGTAGGTGATCGTAAAGCGCGCGTTCCGGACGTAGTAGCTGTTCGAAGGCGTCGCGTGGTTGAAGATGTTCTGGGCGTCGATCCTGAAATCGATCCGCTTCCCTTCCATGAACTCGAACGATTTCCCCATGGCCATGTCGAGGGACCACCGTCCGGGACCGGTCAGGGAATTCGGATCGAAGTTGCCGCGCGTTCCGGGCTGCGGGTGCTGGAAGATGATGTCGCCCGGGATCTGGTTGCCGAGTTCATCGACGCCGGCCACCAGGGCGATCGCCTTGATCCGGCTGGCGCAGGAGCTCTGCAGGCTGCCGTCGATCGTGTAGCACTGGGGATCGGGGACCTGCATATAGGTGTCGTAGCCGAAGAAACGGCCGGTGTCTTCCCCGGGGTTCCAGGTGACCTTCCCCGATTTCGGGTCGAACGGCCCGACCTGGTCCATCCGCGCCCCGCCCCAGAGCCGCTCGGTACCGGTGACGGAACCGGGGAGCCCGCTGGTGGCGCTGAAGATCCAGCTCATCTGCCACCCCTCGGCCACGTGTTTCCACAAACCGGTGGCGTTGCGGAGGAGGAAGCCGTTGGCCCCGAACGGCAGGGTGTAGGTGCCGTAGGAGGAGAGCGCGTGGGACCGGTGGGAGCCGAGCAGCCCGTAGGCCTCGGAGCGGTCGCGCACGTCCGAAACGCTGCCGATCCCCAGGTTCCGGCTCCAGGTGTAGGTGGTCTGGAAACTGAGGCCCCGCGTCGGGCGCATGGTGACCTGGGCCTGCATCGAATGGTAGTTCGAGCTGTCCAGGTTCCCGACCCAGTTGGCGGAGCTGAACTGCGGGTTGGCGTAGATGAAGTTCTCCGGGGCGCCGCCCGCGCGCAGGACCTGGCCGCGGATCCCGGAGGCCACAGGGAGGCGCCCGTTGGTGGTCGACAACGTGCTGGCCAGGGTGTTGTAGTCGCCGATGGCCAGGTAGGTCCGGGTATAGACGCTCGTGCGCACCTGGTCGGAGCCCGTCGCGGTCGTGCTGCCGGTCAGGGAGCTCGCCGGGATGATGCTGTTGAGCAGGTCGGACTGGCCGCCGGCGCGGACGGTGTCGAACGCCTCGAGCAGGTTGTTGTTGATGAAGTTCGACGAGTTGAGGTTGACGGTATCGGTCAGTTTCCGGCTCAGCGTCCCCACGTAGCGCAGGTCGAAGGTGAGGTTGTTGCTGAGGTTGCGCGTCAGGGAGAGGGTCAGGCTCTGGACATAGGGGTTTTTGATGTCCTGGTCCCACACGGTGAGGCTCTGGCTGCGATCGGTCAGCGGCCGCACGGCCATCGGCTGGATCTCCGGCGGGAGGAACTGGTTGACCGGGATGATTTCCGGGAGCATCGACATATCCAGGTAGGGATAGTCGATGGAGTCCCCGGCGTAGGTGTGCGAGTAGGTCATCCCCGTCACGCGGGCCATCAAACTCGCGAAGTTGTCGAAAGTCCCCAGCGTGGTGTAGTTCAGCTGGTAGCCGCCGCGCAGGGTGGTCTTCCCCTTTCCGAACCAGGGGAATTGGTAGGCGAAGCCGATGGCCGGCCCCCAGTTGTTGGCGTCCTTGTTGTAGATGGCAAGATCGGGGTTGGGGGAGTTGGGGCCCACGAAATGCTGGCTGGTGAGCATGCTGTCAGGCCCCTGCACCGGATTTTGCGGCATCCAGTCCTCGAAGCCGTCCCCGGAGACGCCGAAGATGCCGCTCGAGCCGCCGATAAGGGCCGCGCTCTGTCCCGACTCGACCCAGGGCACCCCGTAGTATTCATACCGGACGCCCAGGTTGAGGGTCAGGGAGTTGCTTACCTTCCAGTCGTCCTTGAAGAAGAAGCTGAACTCCCGGTTGCGCAGGTCGACCACCTGGTTCAACTCCCCCTTGGAGGGGTCGTTCCACAGGTAGGGGGCCTCGTTGTTGGCCACGTAGTACCACTGGCGCACGTTGCCGATCGATCCCGCCATGTAGGTCATCAGGTCGTAGGCCAGCTGGAAGTTGCCCGTCGAGCTGTTTCCTTCGTCGTCGCCCACAAGCCCGCTCCAGGCCCCGATTCCGGCCGGCTGGGAGTTCGCCGTATTCCCCCCCATGACCGAGGGGAAGGTGTTGGCCGAATAGTAGAACGCCGCGGCCCCGTTCTGTTCCTGCACCGATTTCTGCAGGCGCAGTTCGAATCCCCCCTTGAAGGAGTGGGCCCCGCGGGTCCAGGTGAGGGTGTCGGTGAAGCTCCAGCGCGGGTCGTACCCGCCGCGCGCCGTCGGCAGGGCGCCCCGGCTGCCGTAGGGGTGGCTGTTGGGGACCCCGGTGCGGTAGGTGTCGGTGAAGAAGCCGAACCACCCCCGGCCGGGACCCACGAGGAGCGGGTAGCCGGGGTAGTTCGGGAAGTCGTCGGTGGGCATGAGGTAGCCGAGCACCTCCCGCATCTTTTCGCTCGTCGCCGGATTGGACAGCGCCTCGGCGTTTTTGGTGCTGGTGCGGGACAGCCCCATGCGGAACTCGTTGAGCAGGGTGGGCCGCAGGGTGGAGGTCAGGTTGACGCTGAAGCTCTGGGGCTTGCGGGTGACCGCCCCGCCGTAGCCGCCGTTGGCCTCGGGCCAGGCGGCGAACTGGGCTTCCCCGTAGTCCGTTTCGTAGGTGTAGCGCCCGCTCAGCCGGTGGGCCTGGCTCAGGTTGTGGTCGATTTTGACCGTGATCGACTTGCGCTCGTTGTCCTCGCCGTTGCCGTAGACCGTGTCGCTCCCCCTGAGGGTGCGGGTCCAGCGGAAGCCGGCGGAATTCAGCCCGTCGCCGAGCTCGTAGTTGTTGGGCATCGGCATCAGGCCGGTGAAGCGGTCGACGAAGCCGGTGGTGTCGTACTGGGTACGGTACTGGTCCCAGGCGCTTTCGGGCACCAGCCCGCGGTCGCCGGAAAAATCGTACTGGGAGCAGTTGATGGGGTCGGCCGCGATCTGTTCCCGCGCCGTGTCGGTCAGCTGCCCCAGCACGCTTTCGAACCGGAGCTCGCCGTCATAGGGGGAGCCGTCGGCCCATTCGGTGGGGGTGAGGGGATTCCCCTGCGCATCCACCACGGGGCGGGTCTGGGACCCGGCGGTCGTGCTGACCGGGCTCTCCACGTCCCCGTTGATCCAGCCGTCGTAGTAGCGGAAGATTCCCTTGCGGGCGCAGGGGGTGAGGGAGATCACGTTCGGCAGGTCCCGGCTCCGGACGATCTGCTGGTCCCAGGAGGCGAAGAAGAAGGTCCTGTTTTTGATGATGGGGCCGCTGAGGTTCAGGGAGTAGTTATTGAGGTTTCGCCAGGTGGGCTCGATCCCCCTCTTCTTGTTCCCGAATTCGTTGGCGTCGAGCGAGGAGTTCTGGATGTTCCAGACCCCGGAGCCGTGGAAGGCGTTGGCCCCCGACTTGGTGATGATCTGCACCTGTCCCGCCCCGCGCCCCATTTCGGCGTCCACCGGGGAGAGGATCATCTTGAATTCCCCTACCATCTCGGGATTGATGCGCTGCGGGGACACGATCCCCGAGTCGTAGCGGACGTCGTTGACCGTGACGCCGTCCCGCTGGATGTTGATGTTGCGCGCGGTGACCCCCGCGAAGGTCTGCTGGTTGTTGCTGAAGATGGGGTCCTCGGCCCTGGTGACCCCTCCCATGATGTTGATGAGGTCCATCACGTCGTTGCTGGCCAGCGGCAGCTCGGTGACCGATTCCTCCTGGAGGATGGTTCCCGTGGAGGAACCCGACTCCAGGATCAGGTTCTCGGCCGAAGCCGCCACTTCCAGTTCCACCTCGCTGCCGGCCACGTTCAGCTCGAAGTCGAGGCGGATCTGGCCCCCGACGCGCAGCCGCACCTCGGTCCGGCTGGCGGTCTGGAATCCCGCCATCTGCACGCTGACCGTGTAGACGCCCGGCTGGAGGTTGAAGTTGTACACGCCGGCGTTGTTGGCTTCGGTCCTGCTGGCGACGTTGGTCTCGACTCTCGTCGCCGTGACGATGGCTCCCGGAAGCACCCCTCCCGACACATCCTGCACGGTTCCGCTCAGCGAAGCGTTGGAAGACTGGCTGAACACATACGGGGATATGAAAAGAAGAGGCAATACCGTTAGCACCATGATGATCTTCTTCAGGTCACACCATTTAGGCATTACGGTTTCCCCTATTTGAGTTTTCCCGGCGGAGGTTCCCGCGGGGAAAGAGGTTTTTAAGGTGTACATGGCTTCTAAAAGCCCTTCTCTTTTAAAAGCGCGTTGCCGGAATACGGTATGTTTGTCCGAGGGTCTCCTATGCGAGACGCAATCTGTGATACGAGATCATCCTAGATTAAGCGTTCAGGCCGAGTCAACGAAAAAAATCGCCCGGCGCACGGGGCTTCCCGGGAGGTGACGCAGGCTGGGAACGGGGGGGTTGAGAAGGAGGGGAAGGTCGGCGCCGCGTGCGCGGCGCCGACAATCGTGCAGGCTACTCGTCGTCCTTGATGTAGCGGCCGCCCGGGACGGTGGTGAAGTGAAAGACGGGCCGGTCGACGCGCCGGAGGATGAGGGGGCAGTGCTTCATCCCCGCGGGCACGAACAGGAGCGCGCTGCGGGTGATGACGTGTTTTTCGTCCTCGAGCCAGATTTCGATTTCGGCGCCGAGGTCGTGGGGGTGGTCCGGGTCGTTGCCGAAAAACCCGATGATCTCGTCCGCGTCGTGGACGTGGGGGCGGTCCTCGAGGGTTTCGGCCGCCCGGAGGTACCAGGCGGTGTTCATGTGAAAGGCCCCCTCCACCACGTTTTCGTCCATCCAGAGGATGCGCCGGGCGTAGCGGGAGTAGGCGGTTTCGATCTTCCGCTTCTCCTCGGGGACGACCAGGTCGGTGACGATGTATTTGCCGTATTTCGATCCTTCCATGCAAACCTCTCCTTCCTTGTTGTGAAGCCGGGGGTCATTCCCTCCGGCGCAGTCCGCTTTTGCCGCCGAGGTGCTGGCCCCCGTCGAATTTGATCGTTTCCCCCGTCATCATGCGCGCCCCCTCGGCCAGCCAGACGATGGCGTCGGCGACATCGTCCGGGGTCGCCAGGACTTCGAGCGGCGTCGTCTCGCGCACGGACTGGACGACGCGGGCGAACGCCTTCTCCCCCAGTCCCCGGCGCAGCCAGCGGGTGTCGATCCCGCCGGGGGCGACGCCGTTCACCCGGATCTCCGGGCCGAGGGTGCGGGCCAGGCACTTGGTCATGTTGATGACGGCGGCCTTGGAGGCGGAATAGGCGATGGAGCTGCCGTGCCCCAGAAATCCCGCGATGGAGACCACGTTGACGATGGCCCCCTCCCCCGCTTTTTTCATGTGGGGGACCGCCGCGCGGGAGCAGAAGAAGTTGCCCATCAGGTTGGTGCGCAGGATCTCGAGCCAAACGTCCTCCGAGAGCGCCTCGAGGTCGCCGAATTCGACGAAGCGGGTGACGGCGGCGTTGTTCACCAGGACGTCCAGCCGCCCGAAGGCGTCCACCGCCGCCTGGACGAGGCGCCGGCAGTCGGCTTCGACCGACACGTCGGCCTCGACCACGACCGCCCCGGCCCCCCGCTCGCGGCAGAGCGCGGCCGTCTCCTCCGCTTCGGTGCGGCTGCGGTTGTAGTTGACGACGACCGAGCACCCCCGCCCGGCGAACTTGAGGACCGCCGCCCGCCCCACCCCCGCCGAACTCCCCGTGACCACCGCTGCCTTGTTTTTCAGGTCCATGATCTGTGACTCCGTTGGATGACGCCGGCACCCCCGGACGCCGGCGTGAGTTCTCCCTATTATGTGCCGCAACGCGGCAAATACCGCGCGTTTTCATTTGCACGCGGTCCGGGGAAGGCGCGGACAATTTCGCTTGACTCCCCTGCGGGCCTATTCTAGCATAGTTGCGTATAAAAGATAACATCTCCTAGAAGAGATTACTTCCGGAGATTTCCCGAGATCGATTCACCACACGCGGCAAGGAGAGGGCTCATGTCCGAGGAAAAAGACGCCCGGGCGGCGAGGGGGGGGGAGGACGGCGGCGTTTCGCGGCGGAAGTTCCTGGTAGCGGGAGGGGCCGCGGCGGCGGCCGACGCCCTCATGCTCAGGACCCCGGCGGCGCGCGGGGCGCAGGGGAGTCCGGCGCGCCCTCCCGCCTCGAAGGGGTACCTGGTCTACGACAGCAAAAAATGCGCCGGCTGCACCACCTGCATGCTGGCCTGCTCGCTCGCGCACCACGGGGTGGAAAGCCTCAGTCTCGCGCGGATACAGATCCTGCAGGATTCCTTCGGCAAATTCCCGCACGACATCCAGGTGGCTCCCTGCCGGCAGTGCGCGGCGCCGGTCTGCGTCCAGAGCTGCCCGACGGGAGCCGCTTACGTCGACGCGGAGAACGGCAACGTCCGCAGGATCGACCCGGCGAAATGCATCGGCTGCCGGACCTGCATCCGGATGTGCCCCCAGCAGCCGCACCGCACCGTCTGGAACCGGCTCGAGAAGAAATCCCAGAAATGCGACCTTTGTCTCGACACCCCCTACTGGAACGAAAAGGGGGGACCCGGGGGGAAGCAGGCGTGCGTGGAAAGCTGCCCGATGATGGCGCTCAGGGTGGTGGCTGCGGTCCCCGACCAGCAGGAGACCGACGGTTATGACGTCAACCTGCGCAACGACAACTGGTTCAATCTCGGCCTGGTGGACGACAGCACCATGGTGCCTCCCATCATGGCTGCGCAGGCGGCCACGGCGGCCGGGGCACCCAGGACGCCCAAGGCGGAGGCGAAACCCGCCCCGGGGCGGAAACGGTAAAAGGAGCGCGATATGAAGGGCGGATACACCGGGAAGATTCTGCGTGTTCATCTCGGCAGCAAAACGATCGGTCGGCTCGAAACCGCAAAGTACGTGGAGTTCGGCGGAGGGCACGGGATCGGATCGGCCATTTTTTTCGACTTGGTCGGGGACCAGCTCCCCTTCGGGGGGTTCGATCCCCGCAACCTCATCATCATGATCGCCTCCCCCTTTTCCGGAACCCTGATGCCCGGGTCGGGCCGGTGCGAGGTGCAGGGGCTGGGGCCGATGCTCCACCCGGTGGAGTGGTTCGGCCACAGCAACTTCGGCGGCCGTTTCACCGCCCAGCTGAAGTTCGCCGGCTGGGACGGGATCGTGGTGGAGGGGGCGTCGGCCGACCCGGTCTGGATCAACATCGTCGATGACAAGGTGACGATCGAGAGCGCCCGGGGAATCTGGGGGATGGACACATGGGACACCCAGCAGGAGATCTCCCGGCGGGTGATCCCCGGGCTCGGGAACGGTGAGTGGGCCGTTCTGGCGGGCGGGGGGGAGAGCACGCAGGTCCCCGCCGTCGTCTGCTGCGGCCCCGCCGGGGAGACCCTGAGCCGGCTCGGGGCGCTCCTGCACGGGCCCGGGTCCCAGGCGGCCCTGTGCGGGTTCGGGGGAGTGTTCGGTTCCAAGAAGCTGAAGGCTATCAGCGCCATCGGCTCCGGCGTGGTGCCGATCGCCGACCCGAAGGCGTTCCTCGAGGCGCGGATGGGGTACCGCCAGTACCAGTGGAACGTGGACAACCCCCGGGAAGTGGAGCGGTTCAACACGCGCGCCTGGTCCCACAACAGCGGCCGGCCGAGCGGGGGGAACACGCTCAACGGCCGGCTTCCCCTGGTCCCGGCGCGGGTCACCGCCTGCGCCTCCTGCCCGCGGGCATGCCGCATGCGGCTGGCCAGCGGCGAGAGCAACGAATCGGTCTGCGCGGGGACCATGGCCGTCAGGATCCAGGGGGGCGAGCCGAAGCTGACGCGCCAGGCCAACGACCTCATGCAGAAGCAGGGCCTGGGGCACTGGCAGTTCATGCCGCTGCAGGCCTACATCCAGACGCTCCACCGGCGCGGTCTCATGGGGAAGGGGAAGGCGATCGACTGCGATCTCCCCTTCGACATCATCGGCACCATGGGATACGTCGACACCCTCATGCGCACGATCTCCAGCCGGGAGGGGATCGGGGATGACCTGGCGGAAGGGTGCGCCCGCTTCGCGGAGAAATACGGGAGGTACCGGGAGGATGTGTCGAGCGGCGTGCTCAACCTGGCCTACTGGGGGACGCGGGACCATTACGACCCCAGGATCCAGGTGGAATGGGCCTTCGGGTCGATCTTCGGCGAGCGCGACCTGATGATCCACTCCTTCGCCAACCACAACTTCCACTGGATGGCGAACTCGGGCGACCCCTACCTGACGGCGGAGGAAGCCGCCCGGCTCTATTCGGAAGCGCTGGTTCCCTACGACGACGATCCCTGGCTGGCCGATTTCGGGGACGGTCCCACCGGCATCTATTCCGACTCCAAGGTCAAGCTGATCGCCTGGGTCAAGCACTACGAAAAATTCTGGATCGGGTGCGGCGGCTTCTGCGGCTGGCGCTGGCCGATGACGTTCACCAACAACACAGCCGACCGGCGCGGTGCGACGCCCCGCGAGGAGCCGAAGTTCTGGAACGCCGTGACCGGGGACAACCGGACCTTCGCCGACTACATGGAACTCGGGCGCAAGATCTACACCCTGGACCGGGCGATCTGGGTGCTGCAGGGGAGGAACCGGGACATGGAGGTCTTCCCCGACTACGTCTACGACAAGCCGAGTGCGGGCCACATCATGCCGATGGTGGTCGACGGCAAGTGGACCTACGCGACCGGCGAGGGGCGGACGCTGGACCGGGCCAGGGTCGAGGACTTCAAGACCCGTTTCTACAGGTTCGAGGGATATAACCCGGAAAACGGCTACCCCACTCGGGACACCCTGGAAGGGATGGGGATGAGGCCGGTGGCCGACCTGCTCGAGAAGAGGGGGAGGCTCGGCTAGCGATCCAACAAAGACAGGAGGTTGTCATGAATCCGAACAGATCACGGAGGGAATTCCTGCAGGCCGGGCTCGCCCTGCCGGCGGTCGGCCTGGCCGCCGGCCACCCCGATCCACCCATGCGGAAGGACCCGCCCCGGCTCGCCTACCGGACCCTGGGGCGGACGGGCCTCAAGGTCACCGGAGTCGGCTACGGGATCGGGTACGAGCCGAACGTCGAGGTCGTGGGCCGCGCCCTCGATTACGGGGTCAACTACTACGACACCTCCCGCGACTACCGCGAGAGCGAGGCCATCTTCGCCCGGTGCATCCGGGGGAAGCGGCAGAAGATCCATATCTCCACCAAGTCTGGATCCACGAAAAGGGAGGAGATCCTCCGGGACCTCGATACCAGCCTCGAGGTGCTGGGGACCGACTATGTCGATGTCTGGCACCTGCACGCACGCGACACCCCGGCGCGGATCCCGGACGAGGCCCTGGAGGCCATGGTCCGGTGCAAGGAGTCGGGGAAGGCGCGCTTCATCGGCTTCAGCTGCCACAACCCGAACGCCATGGTCGATTTCCTCCTCGAGGCCGGGGTGTTCGACGTCATGCAGACGACCTACAGCTACGCCATCGGCTCGGGCTTCCGCGAAAAAGCGGTGCAGAAGCTGGCGGCCGCCGGGGTCGGGGTGGTGGCGATGAAGGTGGTCGTGGCGCTCACCGGCCTTAACATGGGCCGGGGCGGCTCGGGGGCTCCCAAAACCGAGAAGAAGGAGGGGGAAGGCCCCCTGGCCGGGATCAAGTGGGTGCTGTCGAATCCCGCCATCGGGACCACGGTCCCCAACATGAACTCCATCGCCGAACTGGACATGAACATGAGGGCCATGGCGGAGCCCTACACCCCGGCCGACGAACGGCTGCTGTTCGCGGCGAGCGAGCGCATCCGGCCCGATTACTGCCGCATGTGCTTCGAGTGCGACGGCAAGTGCCCCAAGGGGATGCCGGTCGCCGATGTCCTGCGTTATCTCGCCTACTATGATTTCTCCGGCAGCCTGTACCAGGCGGTGACGCATTACCGGGAACTCGCGCCCGAGATCCGGAGCATCCGCTGCGGCGACTGCGCCGAATGTGCCGTACAATGCCCGAACGGGGTCCAGATCCGCGACCGGCTGATGCGGGCCCAGGATTTGATTGCCTGACGGAAATGTCCGGCCGGGCGGAAGACGAAAGAGGCCAATCGATGAAGATCCGTATCGTGTGTATCCTGCTGGCCGCGCTGGTGTCGGCCGGCCTCACCCTCGACCTCTCCCGCGCCGAGGGGGAGGCCCGGATCGCGGTGCTCAACCCCCAGGGCATCCTCCCCCCGATCGAGCGGATCCCGATGGCTCCGCGTGCGGAGAGCCTCGAGGGGAAGACGATCTATGTCGTCGATACCAAGTTCCCGCGCACCCGCGCCTTCGTGGAGACTCTCCACCGGGTGCTCCAGGAGACGTACCCCAAAACGGTCTGGGTGCTCCGGGACAAGCTCGGCAACTACCAGGTAGACGACCCGAACCTCTGGAAGGAGATCCGGGAGAAGGGGCACGGCGTCATCATGGGGATCGGGCATTGAAGCAGCTGCTCGCCGGCGGTCGTCGGCCACTCGGTGACCCTGGAGAAGATGGGGGTGCCCACCGTACCCGTGATCACCCGGAGCTTTGAGGAGCTGGTGAAGTCGATCGCGTTCAAGAAGGGGATCCCCGGCATGCGGATCGTGTTTACGCCGCACCCGGTGACCGACCGGACGCCGGAGGTCTGCCGGAAATATATCCTGGGGCGGGACCCGGTTTCCGGGCGCCCGATGCTCGACGTGATCCTCGACGGGTTGACCCGGCCGCCGGCGGCCGAGGACCGGCGGGCGGGTCCCATCGCCCGCCCGGCCCGCCCGCGCCTGCTCGAGCCGATGGCGGAGGACGAACTCCAGAAATATTTCCTCGACAACGGCTACACCGACGGTTTCCCCGTCGTCCCCCCGACCGAACGGCGGGTGGCGGAGATGCTCAAGGGGACGAGCCGCGAGCCGGGCGAGATCGTGGGGCGGATGCGCCCGTCGGACCCGCACGAGGCCTGGGAGTATACGGTGGAGATGGTGGCCGCGAACGCCGTCATGGCCGGGGCGAAACCGGAACAGTTTCCCGCGATCCTGGCGATCGCGTCGACGGGGGTGACCTCGCTCTTCAGCTCCACCTCGTCGTTCGCCCGGATGGCGGTCTTCAACGGCCCGATCGTCGGGGAGATCGGCATGAACGCGGGGATCGGCGCCATGGGCCCCTTCAACCACGCCAACGCCGCCATCGGGAGGGCCTGGACCCTGATCAGCCGGAACCTGGGCGGGTCGGGCAAACCGGGGGAGACCTACCTCGGCAGCCAGGGGACCCCCCTGAACTACAGCAACATCTGCTTCCCGGAAGCGGAGGCGGCACTGCCGCCGGGATGGAACCCCCTGCATGTCCAGAAGGGGTTCAAGCCCTCCGACAGCGTCGTCAGCCTCTTCAGCGGCTGGAGCCTGAACAATGTCGCCTGGTTCTCCCCGATGCCGATCCACGAGGTGATCCGCGGCTGGCTCGAGCACTTCTTCTCCACCAGCGTGTCGCAGGCGACCCTCATCCTCGACCCGATCGTGGCCGGGGACATCGCCGCGGCCGGTTTCGGGTCCAAGGAGGCCTACATCGACTACCTGGCGAAAAACACCGGGACCCCCTCCTGGCTCTACTGGCAGACGCGCCAGAACGAGCTCGAGAAGGCCAAGGAAGGGGTGGAGCCTTTCGCGGGCTACCTCAGGCTCGGGGACGCGGGCGTCGTCCCGGTCCCGCGGTTCGGCCGCGGGCGCGGGGGGCGGAGCGCCATCGAAGTCGTCGTCACCGGCGGGTCGACCAACGCCTACTGGTTCGGCGGCGATTTTTCCCACCTCACGAGTGTGGCGGTCGATCCGTGGAGATAGACTGAGGGGGCGGTCCCGCCGGCTCTCTGTTCGGGGTTCTTCCCCGTTTCCGCTCTCCGGACTTCTTCGGACGGGACGCGGAGCCGACCCCGAAACCGGAGGAATGTCCCGGGGCCGGCTGTTGTGGCCGGATGCATGAGTGGCCGGGCCGACAGTCTCCGCATGCCCTCGGGCGTCGGCTGTGAAGGGCAGCGACGCCGAAATCTCATATAAGAGATGCTGTAGCCCTAATGAGAATATGATAGGATCCGACGATGCGTGCGTCAAGCGAAATCCTCAGGGGATGCGCTAAAATTACGACTACTGCAAAGGAGTATAGGCGGCGGCGGGGGCTGGACACTCTCCTTGACCTTGGCGGTGCCCGGTACCCCAAAAATTGCATGGGGAAGACGAAGTATCCTATAGGAAATGTCGGGAATCATTGGGCGAATGAACCCCCGGGGAGGGCCCGCGCATCTTATGCGGTGGGACGCCTGCCGCAGCCAGGGCCCGGTCGCGGTTTACGGGGGGACAGGAGGGCGCGGTTGTGAGATCATGGTCGGGAGGGAATATGAAACGATATCTTGGCGCGTGGATTGCAGGTGCCTGCCTGGTGGCGTTGGCGTTGGCGGCCCCGGCGGCGGAGATCCCCCGCATCGGGGCCGGGGAACTGAAGAAGATGATGGACGAGGGGGTTGCGGTGACCGTGATCGACGTGCAGTCCAGGGCGGCGTACGCCGAGGGGCACATCCGGGGCGCCCTCTCGATCCCCTGGCAGAGTCAGATCGCGCTCGAGGATGTCTGGTCGCTGCCGACGGACCAGCTGATCGTCACCTACTGCGACTGCGGCCCGGGGGAGGCGGACAGCGCCGATTTTGCGCGGCAGCTCTTCCAAATGGGATACGAAAACGTCAAAATACTGGCGGACCCCTCCATAAGGGAGTGGCGTGAAAAGGGCTACCCGCTCGAAAAGTAGGGGGCCCGGGGAGACAGGAGCCTTATGAGGATGCCATGGTGTTTTGCCCTGTTGCTGGCGGCGGCGGCCGGGGGCGCCGGCCGGGCCGGCTCGGAGCCGGCCGCCGCATACGTGGGGTGGGAGCGGTGCGCCCCCTGTCACGCGGAACTCGCCGAGGGCTGGCAGACGACGCGGCACGCGAAGGCGATCGACAGCCTCAGGAAGACGGGGCAGGAGAATCTGCCCGGGTGCGTCGAGTGCCACGTCACCGGGTATGAAAAGGACGGGGGCTTTATCGACTGCGAACTGACGCCGGAAATGGCGGGCGTGCAGTGCGAGGCCTGCCACGGGCCCGGCGGGGGGCACGTGGGGGACCCGATGGGGGTCCAACTGGTCCGGGACGCGGGTGAGGAGGTCTGCCGGGCGTGCCATACCGAGGACCAGGACCCGGGATTCAACTACGAGGAAAAGACCAAGGGAATCCACGGCGACTAGCGGGCCGCGGATTCCGGATCGAGAGAAGGAGATTTGCATGAAATACGGAAAAACGGCGATGGCCGCGCTCGGCATGGCGGCGTTGTTGGCGCTGGCGGCGCCCCCGGTAGATGCGGACGCGGGGGTCGGGGAACTCACCGCCACCCCGGCGCACCATGAGTTCGGCCAGGTGCCGGAGGGGGAAACGGCCCGGGTGACGGCCGTCGTGCAGAACACCGGGAGCGCGGAGGTGGAGATCACCAACGTGAGGACCAGTTGAGGGTGCACCAAGGCCATGCTTGGAAAGCATGCACTCAAACCGGGCGAAAAGACGGAACTCACGGTCAGCTATGAAACGGAAGGGAGGCCGGGGCCCTTCGAGAAAAAGGTCATGCTGGCCACCAACATTCCCGGGGGGAAAAGCATCGAGATCTTCAGCATCAAGGGGGAGGTCCTGGAAGCCCCCGGGGCCAAGATCTCCGTGGAACCGAGGAGGGTGACGCTCAAGGGGGAGGAGCGCGCCGCGGGGAAGGTCCAGCGGTTCGTCGTGAAAAACGAAGGCTCGCTCCCTCTCGTGGTCAAGGAGATCCGGTCCAAGGACGGGAAGACGGTGTACTTCGGCGGCGCGGACGAGGGGGCGCTGACGGTCCAGCCGGGCCAGAGCGGCGAACTCGAGCTCAAGATCCCCGGAAAACCGGGGGAAAAAGCCGAGCGGGAGTTCCTGCTGGTCGATTCCAACGCCAGGAACGCCGGGGCCTCGGGCCTTTTCCTGCTGATCCAGTACGACGCCCCGTAGCCTCCGCCCAGCCTCACGAAAGCCTGGCGGCGCCCCGGGACCTGGTCCCGGGGCGCCGCATTTTTTCAGCAGGAGCGTGCCTCAAGGGAATTTGGATTCCGCCCCGGGATAGGGTATGATTCTGTTCTCTGTGGGGCTTCCGTAACATTTCGCAGGTCGAACGGGCCGCAGACCCCCTGCGCGGGGAAGCGG
>JAAYCX010000003.1 GCA_012729555.1 Acidobacteriota bacterium | reverse complement strand
CCCGATGGAGAACCCGCCTGTGTTACGAGCTGCCCGGCCAAGGCGCTCAGGATTGTCCATGAAACTCCTCCGCAGGAGGATGTATCCGGGTACGACGTCAATCTGGCTTCTCCGACGCCGAAGACGCCGTCTCGCAAGCCGGGAACCGCAACCGCCAAAGAACCACCGGCATCGAAATCCTAAGGAGGGAGAACAGATATGGCCTACGGATTCACGGGTAAAATTGCTCGGGTCAACCTGACAACGAGAGAAATCAGCACGATCGACACCGCAAAATACGAGGAATACGGCGGCGGCTATGGTATGGGCGCGGCCATCTTCTGGGATCTCGCGGTCGCTCCGGGCGAATGGGATTTGAAGGATCCCCACGATCCGCGTCATGTCCTTCCCATCATGGCGGGTCGATTGGCGGCTACGGGCGTTCCCGGAGCCGGCAGAACCAGTGTCTGCGGCATCTGCCCGGAAACCTTTCCCACGCGGGAATTCCACCGCGGCAATTTTGGCGGCCGTTTTGCCACCATGTTGAAGTTGGCGGGGTGGGATGGCGTGATAGTGGAAGGCCGGGCGGAAAGGCCGGTATGGATCAATATCATCAACGACCAGGTCAAAATCGAGGAAGCGAAGGAGCTCTGGGGCCTGGATACCTGGACGACTCAGACCCGGATTGAATCCATGGTTGCCGGCAGGACCCGATTCGGCGATGAATGGCAACAGATCGGGAATACCTATACAACGGCCAGGCCTCAGATCGTATGTATCGGCCCGATCGGAGAAGCCAGGTCCAGTCTGGCGTCTTTGATTCACGGCAGCGGCTGCAGCAGCCTCGTCAGCGGCTACGGCTCGGTTTTCGGGGCGAAGAATTTAAAGGCCATCAGCGTGACAGGGACCGGCAATGTAACGATGGCCGATCCCAAGGGCGTCCTGGATGCCAGATTGGCCGATATGCAGACGCCGATCATGACAGGACAATTCGGTCCCGCGGTGGCCGGGGACGGTTCCTGTAATCCCTGCATCCGCGCCGACCGTCGACGCAACACCCTGTATGGCGGCGAAACCATGTGCACCAGTCAGTTGTGGCTGGGCGATCGTGGAACGGAGGCTGCGGACCGCGCCGCCGGGGCCTTGATGAAATACGGGGCCAGTTCCTGGGCGGCGCATTTCACAGGAGCGTTCGTGTCGGACGTTCCCGATGCGCCGGAGTTCTTCCACGGTAAAGTGCCGATGGAAACGGGGATCGGCTGGTATCTGCGGTACCTCTATGAGCAGGGCGTGCTGGGTCCGGGAAAGCAGATCGAATCGGCTCCCCTGCCCATGGACCAATGGGGAGAGCTGGTCTTCCGCGAAGCGTTCCTCGATGCGATAGCCCGGCGCGAAGGAATCGGCGACGCCATCGCCGAAGGCGTCTGCGAGGCGGCCAAGAGATGGGGGCGGCTGGAACAGGACATGGAGAATGGCGCCTTGCGGTTCCCGGCCTGGGGGGCCACCGGGCATTGGACCATGCCGTACGTGGAATGGGCCTACAGCTACCTGCTCGGAGCAGGCGATCCCAGTTGGCATGGGTTCAGCTCGGCCGTCGGGACTTCCCGGGATGGCACTCCCATTGAGAAGGTATTGGAACGGCTTTCCGCCAGGGTCATTCCATACAATGACGATATCTTCATGTTCAACTATGCCTGGAAAGGAAAGGAAGCCAGAAAAACCGGCATCTATTCCGAGCATAAGGCCAAGGAAGTGGCCTGGACCCGGCATTATGCAAGTTTCTGGAACGAATCCATGGCCTTCTGCGAATTTATCCTGCCGCGGCTGAACACGGTCACTCCCGAAATGGAAATGAATTATTACCGGGCGGTCACCGGCAGCAAGTGTTCCTTTGCCGATACCATGGAAACCGGCAGGAAGATCTGGACCCTGGAGCGGTCCATTCGAACCGTGGCCGGGCTCAGCCGGGAGCAGGAATTGTTCTTCCCGTACATGTACAGGCCCGGGGCCGGCGGGATGGCCGCCTTTGGTGGGGTCCCGGTATACGAAGACGGCAAATGGCGTTGGGACAACCTCCCGGATATGTACCTGGACAAGGGTGGCGTGGAGGAATTTAAAACCCACTTCTACAAACTGGAGGGCTGGGATACCGACCACGGCTGGCCGACCAGAAAGACTTTGGAAGATTTGGGCATGAAGAGGATGGCAGATACCATGGCTGCCAGGGGGAGGCTGGGCGTCTGACTCAACAATGCGAGGCGGGGATTCCTGGAGTGAGTGGAGCAACGGGCGGTAACCGCCTCGCGATAGTTGCGAGGCCGCTGCAACAAATACCGCTGTGCCTGCGATAAAAACGGGTGCGGTAAAAATCGATGCCGATCGCCCCGATCCTCGAGCACAACGCCCCTCATTGTCAAGATGGTGCTTTCGCCGTCGACATGGTGAGGCCTGACGGAAGAGGTGAGGGGGAAGGGTATGCCGGCGCCCTGACGAAAAAGGGTTGTCCTCCGCGTTCCGCAACACCGCCCTGCCGACGCTGTCGGCGCTTTCCGTGGCGCCGGGGAGCGCGAGGGTGCGCCGGCGGCGGACCGGGAGAAAAAAAGTGAACCCCGCGCCCCGCGGATCCCGTCTATAATAATGGTATCTGACCGGCGTACCCCGGCGGAAGGGGCGCCCGGGGGAGGCAAATCATGCCCATATCGGGTTGGCGCGCTCTGGTTTCACTGCTGCTCCTGTCCGGGCTGACGGCCGGGGAGGCGGCGCCGGGGGATGAGGCCGCAAACCGCGCCCCGGAGGAAATAGTCGTTCCCGCCGGAACGGTTGTGCCCATCGCCCTTTCCGACTACCTGAACACGAAGAGCAGCAAGGAAGGCGACGTCTTCTACGCCGACACCACCTACCCCGTCTGGATCGATCAGCGCCTCGTCATCCCCCGGGGATCCATCCTCAGGGGAACGGTGACGATGGTCGAGCGCCCGGGGCGGATCCGGGGCAAGGGGAGGATGGCGGTGCGCTTCGACGACATCCTGCTTCCCAACGGGATCCGCCGCGACCTGTCGGCCTCCTTCCGCGGCCTGCACGGACCGGGGGACGAGAGCATGGAGCGCGGCTCCGAAACGGTTACGGCCGCGGGCTCCGAGGGGGAGGACGCCGGGACGATCGTGGGCACCACCGCGCAGGGAGCCATCATCGGGGCCGTCATCGGCCGCGGATCGGGAGCCGCCGTCGGCGCCGGGGCCGGGGCCGCCGCCGGCGTCGCCTCGGTCCTCTTCTCCCGGGGGCGGGACCTCGTAATCGCGCCGGGCACCCGCTTCGATCTCGAATTGCTCAAACCGTTGCGGTTTTCCTACCTCGAAATGGAATTCAGCGCCGATGAAATCCGCGAAGCCGGCCGCAACGCCGAGCGGCGCCCCCAGGTCAGGCAACCGCAGCCGCCCGCCTCGAACCGGAGGACCATTGGAATCTCCCCCGGAATCGGCATCCCCTGGTAGATGCGGCTTCCCGTGCGGCTTCGAATCGGCCCGGGCCCCCGTTTGCCGGTTGGTTCTGGCTTCCACCCCGGCAATGAATGCCGGTGGGTCTGCAATATGGCGGGTCGCGGCCAAAATCCATGTTGATTGCCCCGATCTTGGGGTAAAATGCCCCCCATAGTCAGGATGGTGCTTTCACAACCGCCATGATGGGGCTGATCAGAGGAGGGGAGGGGGAAGGGAATGCCGGCGCCCTGACGAAAACGGCAGCCGATCCTTCCTATCCCTCCTGCATACAGGGGATTGTGTCAGTTTCACCTGGTGGAACACGCAACCAATGGGTTTTCGACTTTTTCGGCAACGCCCCGGACGCTGGGCGCCGCCGGAGAATCGGGAAATAAAGAGCCTGTCAGTGCCGTAGTATCAAGAAGAGTTCGGAGGATCCGCCGAATAGTGTAAATTACTCATGGATCCCAATGGAGGAGTCATTCATGGCTAGAGATAGTAAACCCGCGCCTGAGAAGGCCGAAGAAAAGAAGTTTTCACGTCGAGATTTTGTAGTAGGGAGCGGGACCGCCATCGCTGGCGGCGCTCTTACCGTTCTGGGAACAGCGGCTCCGGTTGCCGTTGCTCAGGATAAGATAACCTACCCGCTTTCAACCAAATACCTGGTCTATGACAGCAAGCACTGCGCCGGGTGTTACGGCTGCATGATAGCCTGTTCCATGGCCCATGACGGGGAGGTCAGTTTTTCGCTGTCCCGGATTCAAATGCACCGGGCAGTCCTCAATGAATATCCTGAGGATATTATCCAGCATGTATGCAAGCAATGCCCGGAACCCCTCTGCGTGAAGTACTGCCCTACGGGCGCCTGTCATATCAGCGCCGAGAACGGCAACATCAGAATGATCAATGCCGAAAAATGCATTGGCTGCCAGACCTGTATCAGAATGTGTCCGCAGACTCCTCATCGCACCATCTGGAACCCCAAAACAAAAAAATCGACGAAGTGCGATTTGTGTACCGACACACCTTTTTTCAACAAGAAGGGTGGGGTAGACGGGACCCAGGCTTGTGTCGAGGCTTGTCCCAAACAAGTTCTAAAAGTCGTAGATAGACTTCCATTGGAAACTGGTGGCTACGAAGTGGACCTGGCGCCTCCTCCCCCGAAAGGCAAAATGCCATTCGGCGGCCTTGGAGCTAAACCCAAACCCAAAACAGAGGCAGGTCACTAGAGAGAGGAGGCTATTATGGCAACACCAGGATTCGGTGGGAAAATCTTATTGGTCGATCTGACAACCAGGGAAATCAAAGCACTGGACACGGACCAGTATGCAATGTACGGCGGAGGGCACGGCACCTCCACAGCCATATTCTGGGAATACAGCGTAGCTCCGGGGAAATGGAACCTCGATGACGCATTCCATCCCCAGAATATGGTCTTTTTGATGACCGGCGCCGTCTCGGGAACGGGAATCCCTTTTGCCGCCAGGACAAGCGTTTCGGGCATGTCTCCGCAGTGCTATCCGATTCAGTGGTGGAGTCACAGCAATTTCGGCGGCACATTTGCCGCGATGCTCAAGCTGGCCGGCTGGGATGGCGTGGCGGTTATCGGCAAGGCGGAATCTCCGGTATATATCAATATCGTCGATGACAAAGTCACCCTGGAAGACGCCAAAGATTTATGGGGCATGACGACATGGAAGTGCCAGGAAGAAATCTGGAAAAGGACCGGCGTCCGCTACGGAATGGACTGGCAGCTGTTGGATGGCGGCTATACGCTGCAAAGACCCGCAATCGTCACGATCGGGGCTGCCGGTGAGAATATGACCCGAGTTGCTTCCCTGGTGCATGGCGGCGGCAGCGGCGCGGGACAGGGTGGATTCGGCGGTGTTTTCGGGTCCAAAAACCTGAAAGCGGTCGCGGTCGTGGGATCCGGCAGTCTCAAAATCGCCGATCCCAAGACGCTGGTGGACGCCAAGGAGAAATATTTCAAGGGCGCCCGCGGTGGAGGCGGATTCGGCGGCGGTGGAAATGATATTTCTTCCTGCTGCGCGGGTTGCGGCATGGGCAGCAGAATGTGTCACAACCGGAACCGGGCTTTCAGCGCGGATTCCGATGATTGCGCGGAATCCACCTGGTTCTCCATCACCAAGGAACAGTCCAATGGCGTAACGCTCCCGGCGGATATCAATCGGAAAGCGACCGATATCATTCAGCAGTTCGGGATCAATGGCATGGAAACCTGTTTCCAGGGCCCCATGTCCTTCCCGACTTCCCATAATCCGGACTTCCCCATCCAGCCGAATATACCCGCCTACTCCGCGCTGGGCTGGTACATGATGAAGATGTATGAAATGAAGGTCATCGGTCCCGGCACCAAGTTCGACATGGCGCCCCTTCCGATGGATAAATTCCCCAGCCCGCAATTCATGGAAATGTACGGACGAGCGATCGCCAACCGCGAGGGCATTGGCCGGCTCCTCGGGGAAGGAACCGCCCGCTTTGTCGAAGCGCTGGGACGAACCGACGACTTCAATACCTTCGCCCGGCAGACGATGTGGGGATTCATGGATCACTGGTCCATGCCCAATGTCGAATGGGCCTACGGCAATCTGCTCGATTCCAGGGATATCAACAGCCACGATATTTCCTGGGGGCGAGGTGATGCTGAACAGCAGGTGAAAAATTATGCAGCCGGGACTCTCAGGAACGAACCGCTATGGTTCGATTATACCTGGCAGGGGGACCAGGCTTTTAAAACTGGAATTTATTCCAGATACAAAGCCGAATGGGTTGCCTGGCATATGCACTACTGGAACTATTACAAGGAATCGGTCGGCTTCTGCGATTGGGGTTACTGCAACCTTGGCGCCAACGGGCGCACTCCCACCGCCGAACCCACATTCCTCAATGCCATCACCGGAAGAAACCATTCTTTCGACGACGGGCTGGAAATCGGCCGGCGTGCCTGGACTCTGAAACGGGCAATTTTCGTGATGCAGGGCAGACATAAGAAAATGGAGAATTTTACGGGCTATCATTACCGGCCCGGCGCCTCCTATTGCGGTTTTTACAATAATCTGCCCATACTCAAAGACGGCAAATGGGAAATCCAGAACTGCAGAGAACTCTATTTCAGCAAGGAAGGAGTCGATCAGTTCAAGACCCATTTCTATAATGTTGAAGGCTGGAATCCCGATTCCGGCTATCCCACTCGCAAGACGCTCGAAGATCTGGGGATGAAGCATGTTGCCGACGTGCTTCAGTCCAAGAGCAAACTGGGCTAAATCCGTAAACGCACAACGCCACGAATTCCGCGCACCAGCGGGATTCGTGGCGTTGTTGTTTTTGCCGGGTTTCCAGCCGACCGGCCTCTGCCGTGCCGGGAATCAATCGTTTCCGCGGGCGGGCAAAAGCCGAAACGGCTAAATCTTCGCTTTCGGAGGCGCCCCCTGGAGGTTATTTGTTTTTCTTTCAGGGGGATGGGCCAGGATCGATTTCGTCGCTATGACCTCCTGCAGCCTGCAGTAGTTCCACTCCGGATCGGACGGCGCCCAGGTTCCATTCTCATAGCCGTCGCAGCTGTCGGGCTTTTCGAGAGGATATTCTTCGATCGGATCTTCGACGATGTTGTAGAACACACAGCTTTCCGTTTCGGCGGAATCATCGCATATAACCTTGTATGTTGCGTTCCGCGCTCCCACCTCTACGGGGTATCCTTCTTTATAGGAATTTACCGTGGCCGCAAGCAGGTAGCCTTTATGGGGATCGCGCAGGCTCCTGGCGCCTTCGAAAAGGATCGGAGTCAGCGATACTCCGTCGACTTCGACCATGCCGTTGCCTTCCCTGTTGGGAACCGTTTCGGGTACATCCAGGCCGGCCAGTTCCAGGATGGTGGAAAACAGGTCCACGTTGTGGACCCAGTCATCGCTCTGGGAACCGGCTTTTATGCCGGGCCCGCGTATTGCCATGGAGACCCGGACCCCGCTTTCATAGGCCGTGCCCTTGCTGCGGCCCTGCTTGGTGAGGTACATGTTGTCGATGAATTCCCTTTTGGGGCCGAACATCCATGTGCCGTTGTCGCCGAGATAGATAATGTAGGTATCGGAATCAAGCTCGTCGACCGTTTCTATCAGCCTGCCTATCATCGTATCCATGGAGTTGGTCATGGCGCGCATCAGGGCCTCCGAGGAGCACGAGCCTGTGTTCGCCGAGCCGAATTGTCCGTCCGGCCCCATGCATTCTTCCATCTCCTTTCGCGATGTTTCGTCCATGGTGTCGGCGTTCGGAATGACCATGGGATTGGGTTCCTGCCGGCCCGTGATATGGGACAGGTTGAACGCGAACCAGGCGAACCAGGGCTTGTCGGGATTCTTCGTTTCCTGTTCGGTGATCCAGTTGATGGCATCCGCCGTTTTGACTACCGGCGCGAAGGTGGTGGGTTCAATGCCCGGCAGCGATCTTGCGGGCGGCTTTTCCGTCCGCCACTGGTCGGGAGGCGTGGATGCGTCCTGGACATGGTAGTCCCATTCATAATAGGTTGCGACACCCCCGTGGAGATTGCCCTGGAACAGGTCGAAGCCCGCTTCTTTCGGTTTCATTCCCGGGTATTCAAACAGGCCCGCTATGTGCCATTTGCCGAACACGGCGGTGCTGTAACCGCCCTTTTCCTTTAAATCCTTAACAAAGGAATGATGATTCCGGGAGAGCCAGCCCAGGGGATCGATTATGCCTGTCTTGGCCGAATAAAGTCCGGTGATGAGCGATGTCCGCGTGGGAGAGCAAAAGGGCTGCGCCCAGGCGTGTGTAAACCGCATGCCCGCCCCGGCAAGTGCGTTGAGCGAAGGGGTGGACGCGGGGCGACCGTCAATCTCTTGGTACCTGGGATGATTGTGCCCCGAAGGGCCGTATTGCTTTACGAGGTCGTCTATCATGCCGGGATACATGTCGGTTGTCACGTCTATGCCGATGTCATCGCCGATGATCAGCAGGATGTTCGGGTGTTTCGGCCTGTCCGCTCCCTTTTTTGTGCATCCGGATGCGGATACAAACAGAATCGAAGACAGCAAGGCAAGTCCACTCAATGCTTTCAAGATGGTTCCATTTCCCATGGATTCACTCTCCTTACCCCTGCGTTGTTGTTATAAACCAAAACACTTTTGCATTTCGAGGGGAATCGACTGCCGGTCCGACACCAGGCCTGAAATATCCATGGGATCGAAGATCTCAACAGGAACCGGATAACAAAGAAGGCCGCTGAAAAGCGGCCTTTTAAATGGCATTTTGCTATTGTCTGCCCATCTGCAGATTTCCACAACCCTGGAGATCGGCGGATCAGCGCCGGTCGATCTTCGATACGCCCTGCGTTGGTTTCCCTTTGATTTTGTCCGGCGCGAGCTTGAACCCACGTAGTCGATTACGGACCGCGCTGTAATTATTGTTATCTGGCTTTATCGCCTTTCGCGGATATAATCGGCCCTGTACTCGGAAGTTCTGAAAGGAGAAGGAGCCTGCTATGCGCAAATTTTTAGCGGCGCTTTCCATTGGAGTTCTCGCGGTCCTGTCCGTCCAGGGTTCGTCCTGGGCTCAGCCGGCTGCAGCTTCCAAACCCAAGGCGCCAGACACTCAATTTGAAGTTCTCAGTCCCTGGGCGGACGTCGATCCGATCCCGCTGCGGGGCATTTCCCCTAGGCTCTCGAGCCTTGCGGGAAAGAAAATCGGAATATTTGTCAATCCCAAGCGGGCGGCCATGCCGATTGCGGAGTCCATCATAGCGCGATTGGGCGCCATGTATCCCGACGCCCAGACCCTCATATACCATTCCGTCGGTGCGAATGTGAATGAGATCGAGACAAGTAACAAAGACAAATTCACGGCTTGGGCCAAAAGCCTTGACGCGGCCATAGCCGTCGTCGGTGATTGAGGGTCCTGCACAAAGTACCTCGTTTACAATGGGATTGCGATCGAGGACTTTGGCAAGCCAGTCGTGTTACTGGCTAATCATGGTTTTGTCGCGGATGCTCAGTCCGCCGCGTCGAGCAAGGGAGTGCCCGGAATCCGAATCGTGGGCGAATCCGTGGCGTGTGAATCAACGGTTAAGGCCGAAATAGAAGAAGGCATTGCGGCGGCGATGAAGGATGTGGTGGATGCCCTGGTCCGTCCGCTGAGCGCCGAGGAAAAATCCCCCAGGCAGTCGACGGGCAAAACTCCCAGAGTCGCCTTCAAGGGGAGCCTTCAAGATGTGAACCAGTTCTACTATAGAAAGGGATGGACCGACGGGCTGCCCATAATCCCACCGACAGAGGAAGCGGTAGCGGAAATGTTGATGGGAACGGACCTGCCGCCCGGCCATGTTGTATCGAAGATCATTCCGAGAAAAGGAAAAGCCACGATAGAAAAAATCGCGATTAACGCGGTGATGGCCGGCGCGCTTCCAATCCACATGCCGGTTCTGATCGCGACGGTTGAGGCCTTCGCCGATCCGAAATCGAGGTTTGACACGTTTGAGGTCAGTACCGGATCGTGGGCCCCTTTCCTTGCCATCAACGGCCCGATACGAAGAGACATCAACGTCAACTGCAGTTCGGGTGCGCTGAGTCCCGGAGATATCGCCAACGCCGCCATCGGCCGGGCCGTCGGACTGATCGTCCGGAATATCGGTGGAGCCAGGAAGGCCATCGAGGACATGGGCGTCATCGGCAATCCTGGCAAGTACAGCCTCGTTATTGGTGAGGACGAAGAGGCGAGCCCGTGGGAACCTCTCAGCGTCGAAAGGGGTTTTGCCAGGGAAGACAACACCGTCACCGTGTTCTTCCCCAACACGTTCATTCAGACCGTCCCGGGCGGGACGGACGCACAAGGGATTCTGAACACGCTTTCCGGAATGGTGAGCACCACCATGTCCAGTGTCATTCTCATCCCTTCCTGGGCGAAGGTGTTGGCAAGCGAAGGCTACACGAGGCAGAAAGTCAAAGACTACCTGGCTTCCCGGATCGCTCCAGGCGCTGCAGCTCCAACGGGTCTTCCGGGCGATTCCGGGCCCGCAAAAGTCGACCTCGACAAAAGCCTGATGATCCTGGTTGCCGGCGGGCCGGGCTCGTTTATAGGCCTGCTGCGGAGTGCCGGACCCGGCTTTTTCGAAAACGAGCTCGTGACCAGGAAGATCGAATTGCCGAAGAACTGGGACAAGCTGGTGGCAAAATACAAGATTCTCAAACCCAATTACGAGAGGTACTAGGCAAACGATACGATCGGGGGCGTTTCGCCCGTTTCCCCGTTTTCCGGACTGCTGCCAGAACTGCGGCCGTCTGAAGATGGGGAAACGGGTGGGACGTACCCGATTTTTTTTGGCAGGCGATCGGCACTCGCTTGCGTTCTCTGTATCTGTTGGGTGTAACCCTCCCGGAAATTCCTGACGATTTTCAGCGATGAACCGGTAGAGAAAACGGCTCCTCCGAGGCAAGCAGGGCGACCTGCAAACGGAGCGCGCGTGATCCAACCCTTATAGGAGCCACCCTGGGCGCAGCGCGCCATGCGAGTGGCCGATCCTTCCTGCCCTCAGAAAGAGGTCGAATCCCAAGGAACACCTCATGCCCGGCGTTGCCGCACGGGCGGTGCTCGAAGGGCACGGCGAGCGGCTCGAAGCCGGCCCCGGCAAGACGCGGGGGGCTGCGTCTGAACCCGTTAGATCTCCATTCCGTCAATTCCGCCGTCCATCATTTACCAGCCGGAATTGGCTCCGAATGGCGCATTGACCATTACGGCTTCAATAGAGAGTATCTGCCCGTCGACGATTTTAAACAGCTCGGCGAGCAACAGGGACCGGGGCTTATAGAACCGGGTTGGCAGTTGATCAAAAGGCGTTGGAAAGTATTCAAAGTTCTCTCTTTTTCCCGGCATATCAAAAACAACAATTCCAAATACCAGCCCTCTTTCCTCGTCAGCCAGCAAAAAGCGCCTGTTCCTGATTCTTGTGATGTAGGAATACACCTTATTGTCAAACTGTTCCCTGCATCCGGTCGCGATCGTGGAAGGATTGTTGGTGGTCTGCGTGCCGTTTTCAAAGCGGTTGCAGTCTTTGTGAAACGGCACTATTTCCCCGGTGTTCTTTTCGATGCCTTCAAAATAACTGTTCGCGATTTTTATCAACACATCGCGCGGGGAACGCTCCGGCTCGGACAGGACTCGGGCATATACGGGCCTGGGCTCTTTCAGGTCTTCGGGGCTGGCGAATGAAGCCTCGTCTTTTCTGGCCACAATGGTTTCAATTTCGGTGATCTCATCTTCAACGACCTTTAAGCGGACCATGAAATTGGCCAGGAGCACCGATTCCTTTGCGACACCAAAAACCATCACCTGGCCGACGGAGGGATCCGCCATGTACTGTTTATAGGTTATTTCTTCGGCCGTTTGAAAAAGCCCGTCGCCCAGCTGAATCGCATAACCGTTTTCGGTGATCCTGGCATTATCCGCAACCGGCAACCCGGACGGATCATTTTTTACGAGCAGGCCGAGATACCGGTCCATCACGGCAATGAGGTCCGCCGAACTCCTTTGGCTGTCGGGAGCCGAAGCGCAGGCCGCAAAGCAGCAAAGCCATGGAAAAGAGAGGATAGCGATGATCTTGATGAAAGGGTTCATGTGATTGTCTCCTCAAGTGTCCTGGCGGGCTGTATCGCCCCCCGCACGTCGGTTCTTCGCTTTCCACACCTCATGCCCGGATACCCCGCCGCGGTATTCGCCTTACGAATACTCCAGGCCGAGGTTCGCAAGGACCGGAATCCGCTGCAGACCGGTATCCGCTGAAGATACTCCGGAATTCCTGCCCACGATTTCCATTACTTCCGGGCAAGCCAACGCAACTACTGCTTCTCGAAAACCTGAAGCACGCTGGTATCGTTACCTGCCGCGTCTTTGCTGTTTACGATGCGATCGAAGCTTCTGCCGTCCTCCGAAAGTATATCCCTGCCTTCGATTGTAAAGGTGCCGATGACTTCGACAAATTCCCTGGTGCGTGAATCGATCTGTTTTAGCGAGATTGTATATGGCTGCGGGCCGGGCGGTGTTGCCTGGACCGGATACTCTTTGCCGTCAAATTTCGCGGTGTACTCCACCTTTTCCAGTTTCCCGCTCGTATTGGTATGTTCCGCGACCAGGTGCATCGTTTCACCCTGGATCTCAATGATATTTGTGGAGGTTGGGTGGGGTATCTGTCCTCCCGGGGCTTTGGACCTGTCTGCGTTTAATTTCCATGTCCCGTTCCATGGGTTGTCAGCCGTGTCCTTTGCGGCCCGAATATCCGTATCGGTATTCACGGCGGCCACATCTTCACCCTGTCGACACCCAACGGTCAGGCAGCACAGGAAAACCATAGGGATGATTAACAGCAGTCTTTTCATTGTCTCTCCTTTGCGAATTGCCTGCCGATCTTTACCGGCGGTGTTTGAATGGGCATTCTGCCGCATTCCCCGGTTGCCTTTTAGCCGGCGGCACCATTGATGATCTAATAAAGCGCGGCATTTTGCATCCTTCTTTTGCGAAAAAACATGGTTCGGAAGGATGACGGTGCTTTCGAGTCGGGCTTCGCTGAATTCGGAAGGCCGCCATGAATACCGGTGCGTAAAAGATCCATGTTTATGGCCCGATCTTCGGTAGTAGGGGTTGTCAAAATCTCATATGCCTGACGCCTGGTTCTGATTGTTTGGACAGTTATTCCAGGGTGAGCGGTGTGCCAAAAATCAATTTTCAGCGGCGGGATTCCGCTGTACAATGCCAAAGAAATCAAACCGCAGGCATTAAAAAGTCCTATTGCATGAGTTCGGAAGACGAGTGAAGGAACGGAGGGAAGTCCATCCGGGGCCCGGCGAGTGGGCCTGGAACCGGAACGGCCGCCAATGCTTCCTGTCCAGAAGAGGGTGTCGGCTATGGATGTCTCGCCTGATGAGTTGACGCTTCTTTTTCAGAATTGGGATAAAGCCGGCGATGGGACCTTGGAGCGGCTGATTCCGCTTGTTTACCAGGAATTGCACCGCCTGGCTTCCCGTTACATGCGCCGTGAAGGGCCGGGGCATACGCTGCAGACCAGCGCCCTGATCAACGAGGCCTACATCAAACTGGTGGATCAGAGGCAAATCCATTGCAAAAACCGGGGGCACTTCATGGCCATTGCCGCCAGGCTGATGCGCCGCATCCTGGTGGATCACGCACGCGAAAAGCATCGCCAGAAGCGGGGCGGGCAGGCTCGGATCCTGTCCCTGGAGGATTATGGAGCCGCAGCGGCGGAGGCCGCCCCCGAACTGGTCGCCTTGAATGAGGCATTGACGGCTCTGGAAAGAATCGACCCGAGAAAATGCCGGGTTGTAGAGCTTCGCTTTTTCGCGGGACTGACGGTCGAGGAAACGGCCGATGCCCTTGAAGTGTCGGCCAACACCATATTGCGGGAGTGGAATATGGCGAAGGCCTGGCTTTTTCGAGAAATCAGCACGGGCGGGCCATCGATGACGGGCCCGGAAAGGGAGGGATCGCGCAAGTGAATCCGGAATCCTGGACGCGGATCGAGCGGATCTTTCAAGAGGCCATTTCCCTTCCGCCTGCGAGTCGTACGGATTTTATCGATCGGGCCTGCCTCGATGACCCCGAGCTTCGGCGGGAAGTCGAGTCCTTGCTGGCCTCCTGGCAGAAGTCCGATTCGTTCCTCGAAAATCCGGCAGCGCCGGATGGGGTGGAGTTGCTGGCACGACGGGCCGCGAGCGCCTGGGTGGGTCGGCAGATCGGACCTTATCGAATCGTGCGCGAACTGGACCACGGCGGCATGGGCTCCGTCTATCTTGCCGAGCGATCCGATAAGGCCTTTCATAAGCAGGTGGCGATCAAACTGCTGCGGCCCACGATCGCCGACGAAAGCCTGATCGAACGGTTTCAAATGGAGCGGCAGATTCTGGCCAGCCTCGAACACCCCAACATCGCCCGTCTACTGGACGGGGGAAGCACTCCCGAGGGCATTCCTTTCCTGGTCATGGAGTACATGGAAGGGATCCCCATCGACCGGTATTGCCGCCGGCACTCGTTGCCGCTCGAGGAGCGGCTTCGCTTGTTTCTGCAGGTGTGTGAAGCGGTTCAGTTCGCCCACGGGAATTTGATCGTTCACCGGGACTTGAAGCCGGCCAACATCCTGGTCACCGCTGGAGGGGTTCCGAAACTTCTCGATTTCGGGATAGCCAAACTGCTGGCCGCCCCCGAAGCCGGTCTCGGCCGATCGCGGGCCACCCTGCCGGGCCTCTTGTTGTTGACACCCGACTATTGCAGCCCCGAGCAGGCGCGTGGAGAGCGGGTCAACACCGCGACCGACGTCTATTCGCTGGGGGTCCTGCTCTATCGGCTTCTGTCCGGCCGCCCTCCTTATCGCCTGTCGAGCAACAATCCCGCGGAAATAGTCCGCATTATCGGTGAAGTGGAACCGGAAAAACCCAGCGTGGCGGCCGCGACCCCCCTTCCGGCCATCGATTCCGATGGGGAGCGGACGGCGACCGAAGGGCCGGGTGACGGATATCGCCGCCAGGGCCGTCAGCTTCGGGGCGATCTGGACAACATAATCCTGAAGGCCATGCAGAAGGAACCGGGCCGACGCTACGCTTCGGTGGAGCAGTTTGCCGCCGATATCCGGCGGCACCTGGAGGGATTGCCCGTGCTGGCCCGGCCCGCAACCCCGGGTTACCGCACGGCGAAATTCCTGCGCCGGCATAAGGGTGCGGCTCTGGCGGCGGTGTTGATTTTCCTGTCCCTGGCCGGGGGCATTCTGGTTGCGTGGCGCGGCGCCGCGATCGCGCGCGTGGAGCGGGACCGTGCCCGGCTGGAAGCCCGAAAATCCCAGGAAGTCACCCGTTTTCTGCAGGACATGCTCGGTTCCGCCGATCCCCACACGGCCGGGCCGCAGGTTACCGTTGCGGCGTTACTGGATCAGGCATCGCGCCGGATCGACGAAGGGTTGCATGCGGACCCGGCGATTGAATCGGCCGTCCGGACGACTATCGGGATGGCGTACCTGGGCCTGGGCATGTACGATCCCGCAGAGCAGCAGGTACGGCGCTCCCTCCGTCTGCGTGAGGATTTGTATGGCCCCGGGCACTTCGAAACGGCGCTGAATTATCATCAACTGGCCCTGATCGCGCTCGACCGGGGCGATCCCATCACCGCCGAACCCTTGTGCCGGAAGGCCCTGAGGCTTGCCGAGGCACGGGCGGGATCGAGCGGGCTGGATTTCCCCTTCATGCTGGACACCATGGCTACGATTCGCCTGCGCCAGGGGGATTTTGACCAGGCGGAGCAATTGCACCGCCGCGCCCTGGCCTTGCGGCGGCGACGCGACGGAAATCGGAGCGTAAGTGTGGCTGAAAGCCTGAATAATCTTGCCATCGTACTGGGAACGAAAGGGAATTACGCGGAAGCGGAAGCCCTGCACGAAGAAGCGCTCTCGATCATCCGTTCTCTGCGCGGAGCCGAAAGCATCGAGGTGTCCGTCACCCTGAGCAATCTGGCCAGCATCAAGGAGGCGCTCAAGAAGTTTCCCGAGGCGGATCTTCTGTTCCGGCAATCCATTGCGGTGAGGAAGAAGCTTCTGGGCCCGGACCATCCGGAATTGGCGTACACCCTCTATAATTATGCCTTCATGCTGTACGAAAAAGGGGATTACGCGGAAGCCTGCCGCGTCTCGCGGGAAATTCTGGCGCTGAGGGGCCGATCGCTCCCTGAGATCCACCCCATGGTCGCGGCCGCCCTGCATGTTTTAGGCCGCAGCCTGATGGCCGAGGGTCGGGCGGGCGAAGCCTTGCCGTGTCTGGCCGAAAGCCTGCAATTAAGACGGAAGGTCCTGCCCGACCAAAACTGGCTGGTGGCCAATTCGGCCAGCGCGTGGGCCGAATGCCTGGGCCGCCTGGGGCGTCGAGCCGAGGCTGAGCCCGTGCTGCTTTCAAGCTATCAGCGGTTGGCGGCGTCGCTGGGTCCAGAGCATGAGAGAACGCAGGAGGCATTGCACCGCATCATCGATTTCTATACGGCCGGAAACCAGGATCAAAAAGCCGCCGAATACCGGGAAAAAGCCAGCTCCTGAGAACTCCGGCCTGCGCCTGCAAATCAAAGGCCGCGCCCGCCCCTTCCTTTCCCCGGCTTCCCGATACAGGGTTGAACGTCTCCCGGGGCTCTCGGCCGTCCCGGAGGTTGCTCCGCGGGAATGCCGGCCCGGAGGAGCACCGGATACATGGCACGGCGACGGGGATGCCTTTCTCCGTCACCGTGCAGTGAGGACGCCCGTGTCAGAATTTCAAAACGGCGCCCGCGGAGTAGGTGAGCGAGTTCACATTTCCCGGTCCGAAATCATGGGTCCGTATCTGTCCATAATCGAATTGGGCCGGACGGACGGCGAAATGCTTCGCCAGGTTCAAATCGAGACCGCCGCCCACGGCCCAGGCGAAGGCATTGGACGAAAAGGTGGCGTTGGGATCGGACGCGGCGGCAGAAACGGAAGTGCGGGAACCGCCGAGGAGAAAATGAGCGAATCCCGTGACCACTTTGCTTCGAGCCGTAAACCGGGGCCCGAACAGGTAGGAATAGTTGCGAATTCGGGCATTCACATCGATGTCCGGGTCATCCGGTTCGCCGTCGATGTCGTAAAAATCCCCATAGGTGCCGGAAACGACACCTTCAATACCGAAATACCTGTTGAGGTTGCCTGCCATCGATACTCTCCAGCCATTGAGCGTTTTGCCATAATCATCCTGGCTCACCCTGAGAATCTGGTATCCTCCAAATACCTCCACCCTGGGAAAGTCCTGCGCCAGGAGCGCCCCGCTGAACATCAACAAAGACGCAATCGCCAACAGACTCCTTTTCATTTGGATCTCCTTTCCTATAATATCGCCACCGGTTTCCGGGTTCCAGGCAACGGAAAGCGGCGCCGATATCATGGCCCCGTTGCCGCCTTCCCCGATTTCGTGTCGCGCCTCCCGGCCTCCTGCGGCCCCTTACTGCCAAACGCGACAAAGATCCAAAAAAAACGCCATGGGAGCCCTGTTATTTTTTGGGGAACCGCAGGGCCGATCGGCCGCAACGATATCGCTTCGGCGCCTTGCAGAAGGAACCGCCGCCCGCCCTGGAGGGGAGCCGGGCCCTGGACGGACGCTCCCCTCGACCTATCCACGCGGATCCCGCCCGCGACGACCCCGGCCGGCCCACCCGGATCAGCACGCGGATGGCCATCACCCGGCTGGCTGCCGGGAAGGTCACCAGCCACCCGATGCGCGATCGAGCGGCACGCCCATCAGCACGCTGCCTGCAAACCAGGCAAGTCCGTAACCGGCGTTGAATCTGCGTAGGCCGTGCCCCGCCGGGGGGACGGAACGAGTTCGGCGACAGTCGCCCGCACGGCGAGCAGATGGAGGGTGTAGCCGAGGATGGCGACGATGCCAACGGCCGCGCCACCGGCGGCGAGCATCGCGAGAAACGGGGGACACTCCTGGCCCCTTCGTAGGTGAGGTCGGCATAGAAGCTGGCCGCGCCCACCCCCCAGCCACACGGCCGAAAGACACGGCACGATCTGCTTCCTAATAGCGGCTGAACCGTGGTGAGTGTATCGATCGACGCGCGCGGGCGGTTGCGATCCTTTTCCCGCCCTTTGCCTCAGCGGCATGAAAAACTCTTCTGGTCGTCGGGGTTGCCGCCGTCATAGCGTGCCACCTTGGGATAGGGGCACAGTGGCCGCGTTTTGCCGGGGAACGCCCTGCCCGAGGCGATCACACGGTCCGGCGCCTGACCCCGCTCCACCCATTGCTGGATGGTCGCAAGCATATCGAACCGGTCGGTTGATTGCCCGCCCCCGCAATGCGTCATACCGGGCACGAGAAACAAACGAGCCCAGTCTTGAGGCCCCTGGCTGTCCCGAGGCGTCAGGCGCTCGTACCACCGGGTCAAGGCTCCGGTCCACATAGCCTGATCCGATAGTCCATGATAGACGATCATCTTCCCGCCACGTCCCGCAAAGGTAGTGTGCAGCGTGGCCACCGCATCGTTGATGGCCGCGGTCTCGGCAAGCAGATCCATGTCATGGTCGAAATCGAAACGCAGGGGATCGAAATCGGGATTGGGCGGCGTCATGGAAAAAAGGCGCAGCGTGTCGCGGCCAAGAGACGCATTGGCCGGCGCGCTGGTCGCGGTGCCGAGATGCATTTGCCGCCAGGCGGGTTGGGCAATCCCCGTGTCGTACGGCGTCGCACCGTACAGCGATTCGCCGCGCGGATTGCGCGCGCCTCCTACGATGTCCTTCAGCCCTTCGATCTGTTGTGCCGAGAGGCACGGTTGCGCACCCTTGCCGGCATCGGATCCGCACTTCAGCGAAGCAGGGTCGAAAGGACACTTTTTGAAGTCATTGATCATGCCATCCTCGAGTCCATCGAGTCCGTCGCATTGCCTGAGCACGGAGTCCGACACGGCCTTCAGCTGCGCATCCGTGAAAGCCGCGAACAACTGCGGTTTGCCGTTCGCATCCCTCGGCGCGATCCGCGTCACCGTTTGCAGGCTCCAGACCTGATTCGCGGCGACCCGAGTGAGGTTGAAGGAAGCATTGCCGGAAACCACGCCGTCGAACTCCAGGGGCAGGCGTTGCGCGGCCAGCATGGCTTCACGCCCGCCGGTCGAGCAACCCATATAATAGCTATAGTCGGGTTTACGTCCGTAGTAGCGATTGATGAGCGCCTTGGCTTCGCGGGTTGTGCGCTGAACCGCCTGGTAGGCGAAATCAAGCTTCGCCTGCTGGTCAACGGCAAAGCTGGAATCCACAACGCTGCGGCCGCGATGGCCGCCGTCGGTGGAAACAACCGCAAAACCTCTTTGCAGCGCGGACGGGAATCCGGAGACGGTGCCGTATGCCGGATTGAGCGATCCATTCAGTCCGCCGCCGCCCTGAAACAGCAAGCGCCCGTTCCAAGCCAGCGGAAGCCGCAATTCGATGCCGGTGCCATAGCTCACCCCCTCTATCCCGGATGGCCGGGAGTCCATCAAGACACGAAACAGGCAGTGAGAGGGAGCCTCCATGGTGGCTCCGTCGGGCCCGGCGGGCACGCGCGAAGCCATGACCCACTCGGACTTCTCAATCAGGAAATTTGGAGTGGAGAGCGCAGCCAGAGATTCACAGGCCTTGCGGGACTCCGCCTCGTCGGCCAAGACATGAAACGACGAGAGCAGCATCAAGCATGCCGCAACAGTGACGTACGATGTTTTGCCCATTGCCGTCATCTTACCTCTTTTCCATGAAAAGCATTTATGGCGGTATCCTTCCCCCATATCTATAGAAGCCGACACCCCATTGTCAACAAATATGTCACATAGCTGTGACATGTATTGTGTTACAGTCCAGGATTATCGGCCCCGTCGATGGTTGGAGGAACTAAGCCGCGCTTTTTGCGGAAAGATAACAGTCATTCTTCAGGAGATTGCAGCTCATGACAAAATCATCGGTCTTTGTTCTGCTGGCGGCCCTGTCCGCCGGCGGAACCTGTTTTTCCCAGGCAGTGAAAGCGCCTGCCGATTCCAGGCAGGAGATGGCCCTTGCCCCGCTCGGCGCGGATTCCGCATCCGCGGTCGCGGCGCATCCCTCGCCGTATAATCTCCCGGGAGTGCAATATCCGCGGATTGAAGCGGACGCTCGGGTCACATTCCAATTCAAAGCCCCCACTGCGCAGAAGGTCCAGGTTGCCCTGGTTACTTCCGGCTCCAATTCGCTCAATCCGCTTCCCTATGACATGGTCAAAGGCGACGACGGCGTGTGGACCTACACGACCAGGGAACCGCAGGGCCCCGGGTACCACAACTACTGGATGATCGTCGACGGCGCGGTCGTATTGGATCCCGGCACCAATGCCTTCATCGGCTACAGTCACATGTGCAACGGCTTCGAAATCCCGGAGCCGGGCGTCACCTATTATGATTTGAAGGATGTGCCCCACGGCAACGTGTTGATCAAGAATTACTTTGCCAAATCGATCAATTCCTGGCGCCGCATATTTGTCTATACGCCGCCGGACTATGGGAAGAATGCGAACTCCCGCTACCCGGTGCTGTATTTGCAGCACGGCGGCGGCGAGGACGAACGGGTGTGGATCGAGATGGGCCGGACGAACCTGATTCTCGACAACCTGCTTGCGGAAGGGAAGGTCAAACCCATGATCGTGGTCATGGAAACCAGCTACTTGCCTGGCGCAGGCGCTCCGGGCCGTGCGCCGGCCCCGGCTCCGGCTCCAGGCGCTCCGGCCGCCTTTCGTGGATTCGGCGGCCCGGGCGGCGGTCCCTACGGGCGGTTGATGGTCAACGACCTGATTCCGTGGGTTGATGGCAACTTCCGCACGCTGACCGACAGGAATAACAGGGCCATGGCGGGCCTCTCCATGGGCGGCATGCAGACCGCGGCGGTCACGATGGCGAACCTCGACAAATTCTCGCACATCGGCCTGTTCAGCGGCGGCGCCTCGATGGGTTTTGGTCCCGGTGGTCCAGGCAAACCGGTGCCAGGCGCCGCACCCACGCCTGCACCGTTCGACGTCAAGACGGTCTACAACGGCGCCATGGCCGATCCGGCGGAATTCAACAGGAAGGTAAAAGTCCTTTTTATGAGTTTCGGCTCGGAACCCCCGCTGGAGAATCCCGAAGGCCTGAAAAGGCATCAGGAACAGCTCATCGCCGCCGGGATCAAGAACAGCTACGTCTATATCTCTCCCGGCACCTCCCACGAATGGCAGACATGGAGAAGGAGCCTGTACGTTTTCGCTCCGCTTCTCTTCAGGTAGAATCTTTACGCGTTAACCGGAACGCGCCGTCATGCGGCACAATGGACGCATGCGGTGGACACGGATGCCGCAATGAGACAGGCAGAGGGCTTGGGTAGACAACCTCACTGAATCATGACCCGCCGTCCGGGAATCCGTGGTATGTTGCCGTCATGAAAACAACAAAAGGCCTCGTACTCCGGTGGCGGTCCTGTTCTCTGACTCTGTTGCTGATGATCTCCTGTTTTTCCCTGTACGGGAAAGACCCGGCGCCTGCCAATCTGAACAGGACGGCGGTCAACGCAGCCATCGCGGAATTCGAACCGGCGCTGGCCGTTCGCGCCTCCGGCTGCATCACGTGCCATGCCGATATCCGCCCGAGCTACATTACCGATTTCGGATATGGCAGTCGCTATTTCTTCGGCCGTCCCGGTCAAAGCGGGAAATTCGGCTCCTTCAACGGAAGCGTTTATGGGGACTTTTTCGGGGACCCGAGATACCCGGACACGACCGGCTTTATGTCGGCGCATGTCGAGAAATCGGTCATCGTTCCCGTGGCGCCTCTCGATTTCGACCTCGGCGCCGCGGGGGGAAGGATCGTCGATCAGCCGGTCTATCGACAGCCGCTCCGCGCCACCTCGCTTGCGGGATATCTCCGGGGGCTGGAACAGCGGAAAAGCGCTCCGGCTGCCATCATCGAAAAACAACGGGTCTTCATCGGCGCGCCGGACAGCGAAACCCTGCTGGCCAGGTTCAAGGTGCCCCCCGGTTCGACCTCTCTGCTCGAATATGTCAAAAATGAGCCTTCGTCTCCCGAAATTGCGGGAATAGGCATCGAAAACGGCAAACAATACTATACAAACACCGGCGAGGTCGTCTGCGATGGCGATCTGCTGGTTCAGGGGACGCTCTTTCTTGACCGGGTGATCCTTTCCACGAAGAACGGCTGCCGGATTTACGCCACCGGACCCATTTTCATGCAGAACGCCATTGTGTATAAGACAGACCCGGTAATTCCGGACAGGGCCAACCTGCAGCTGGTCAGTTCCCAGGCCATTCTGATGGGAGTAGGGGACAAGAGCTGCGAGACTTCGGATAAGGAAAGCCCGCTTTCGCGGAGACTGGTCTCCGGATACGCCGTTTCCACTTATCTCACCCGGGAGGCGGACCGGAAATCGATCGCCCCGGAAACGCTCGGGAAAAGCATTTACGCTGAAGGAAAACGGATTCCATCGCTGGAGGATGCGACCTGCCAGGCGGATGCGCCGGAATTCTCGAGGCTGCTTCTCAATGCGCCCCTTGTCCATAGCCGCTACCAGGGGCGATTCAAGGGCCTCGTGATTGCGGAGGTGGTCCTGTTCCGTCTCGGCAAATCCCATTTCGCCTTCGATCCGGTCTTCAAGGAGGTCCCGACCCTCCCGCTTCTCAAGGACGCCGATTACCTCGAGGTCGAATGAAGACTAAGGAGCCTGAATCTCGTTGGAAATGCCCTTTTCGAAGGAGCTCCATCCCGAATTCATCCCATAGGGCGCCCTGTGGAAGATGGCTTCAATGCGGCGGATTTGGCCATTTTCGATCTTGAACAATTCCGCCAGCTGCCAGGTCCAGTGGATGAAGTCATGATCAAAGAATGCAAAGGAAAAGACGATCCCCTTTTCCCTGTCCACCGCCACAAAGCGGCGGTCGCGAATGCGGGTGACAATCCCCTTCACCCCTTCTTCGAACTGCTGCTTGCAGGTGGTACGGGTCTGTTCGCCCGTCTCCTTGTTGGTGTTTAGGAGCACATCCACCCCGTTCTCAAAGCGAACACAGTCATCTGTAAAGGGGTAATAACCCTTTCCGTCGTTGTTTTCGAGCCCGGTAAAATAATGGTTGGCGGTCTCGATGAGGTCCTTCCTGCTCATCCGTTCAGCTTCGGGTATGCTTTCCGCAAAGACGGGGTGAGGCGCCCCCATGGCCTCCACGGCCGGGCCGGTTGGAGGAAAGTCTCCGGCGCTGCTGTTGACGCTGTCCGGCCTGATCACGATCTGCTCTATTTCGGTGATGCGGTCATTGCGGATCTTGAGACGCAAGGCGAGGGCCGACAGGGATTCCTCCCTGCTTCGTGGAGCCTTTTCCCGCACGGTACCCAGAAAGGCTACCTGTTGGGCTTCCACATCCGGCACATAAAACCTGTATTTGCCAACCCCGCTCATGCTGTGCCAGAGGCCCTCGTTGCCGAAGGGCAACCGCACCCCGTCCTCGGTGAATTTCAGACCGGGAGCGAACATTTCCGGGCTGGTATCCCGATCCCGCATGGCCGCAAGGTACCGGTCTACCCATTGTTCAAGGCAGGCGCGATCGCAGGTTGCATCGGTGTTTGCAGCGGCAGTGGTGCAAAAAGCTGCAATAAGGGCGAGGAGGATCATTGTTCTTGCCATCGGTTTTACCTCTTGCTGATAAGCGCCGCGCGTAAAGAGCTCATTACCAGCGGTTGCGTTTCAATGAGAATCGAATCTATTCAGGAAAGCATTGCGTGTCAACAGGATTGTCCCGTGCCGGATTTATGGCATCGGATGGAAGGAGGACGCCCGCGCCCCGTCATGAAGGCGACAAACGCACGAACGGGTGTGCCCGGGGATTCGCGCGCCCATGGAGCACACGCCGGCCGATCCGCTTTTCAATAATCATTGAAGGCGCATTCTCTGCGGGTTAGAATGCATGCAGCCATGGATGCAAGGAAAAACGTTGAGCGGATCGCCCAGGCTCCGGTAGACGAGGCATTCACGGATCGCCGGCCGCCCCGCTCCTTCAGTCCCGAGCCGCTCACCGAGCTGCAAATCCCGACCCTGTTCGAGGCTTCCAGCCGGGCGCCTTCCTGCTTCAACGGGCAACCCTATGGCTAGCGCGTGGGCCGGCAAAACCGCCCTCATCACCGGGGGCGGCCACAGGATCGGCCGCGCCATCGCGCTCTCGCTCGCGAAGAAGGGCGTGAACTGCGTCGTCCAAAGCCTGCCCCAAAGCGACGCCTCGGAAACGCTGGATGAAATCAGGGCGGCGGGGGTGGAGGCGCACGGGATCCGGGCCGATTTTTTAAAGGCGGGCGAAGCCGCCAAAATTTTTTCCATTCTCCGGGAGAGTAAGATTCAGGTCGATTACCTGATCAATAACGCTTCCATATTCGAAGAGTCCCGTCTCCTCGACATTTCCGCCGACAGGATGGACGCCACCCTGGCCGTCAACACCTTCAGCCCGTTCATCCTGGCGCGTGATTTCGCCAAACAGGCCGAAACGGGCGTCGTCATCAATATCCTGGACGCCCGCATCGGGGGATACGACACCGGGCATGCCGGTTACGCCATAAGCAAGATCATGCTCTTTCACCTGACCCGGATGATGGCGCTGGAGTGCGCGCCGGGAATACGGGTCAACGCCGTCGCGCCGGGCATCATCCTGCCCCCCCCGGGCAAGGGGCCGGGATATTTGAGGAAAATCCGCGGGCGCACGCTGCTCGGGACACACGGCAGCATCCACCATATTACCGACAGCGTGCTCTTTCTGCTGAAAAACGACTTCATTACGGGGGAGACCCTGTTTGTCGACGGCGGCGAAAACCTGAAACGGAAACGGTATGCCCCAAGCGTACGATAAAATTCACATCCGTGATTTGAGCCTGCGCTGCATTATCGGCATCAAGCCGGAAGAGCGGGAGAAGAAGCAAAGGGTGCGCATCAACGTCACGCTGCACTGCAGCCTGCAGGATGCCTGCACGACGGACGACATCGATCATACGATCGACTATAAGCGGGTCAAGCAGGAAATCATCGACCTGGTGCACGGTTCTTCGTTCTTTTTGATCGAAGCGCTCGCCTGGCACATCGCCGGGCTGTGTCTTGAGCGCGACGGGGTATTCGAGGCGGACGTCACCGTCGACAAGCCCGGAGCCCTGCGATACGCCCGCTCGGTAGCGGTTGAAATATGCCGCAGAAAATGAAGAGTGGAGATAAATCCGCCTATATCGGAGTCGGGAGCAATATCGACCCCGGGGACAATATCCCGAGGGCACTGGATCTTCTTTCGAAACGTGCGGCGGTTCGCGCAACGTCCACGTTCTACCGCACCCGGCCGATCGGTGGCCGGGACCAGCCCGAGTACCGGAACGGGGTCTGGCGCATCGAAACCCCTGTTGCCCCCCACCTCTTGAAAAGCGGAATCCTGAGAGACATCGAGAGGATCCTGAAGCGCCGGCGGAGCGCGGACACTTACGCATCCCGGACCATCGACCTGGATCTCCTGCTCTGCGACGACGCCGTCATTCACGACAGGAATCTGGTCATCCCCGACCCCGATATCTACCGGAGGCAGTTTGTCGCCGCGGGAATTTTTGAGCTCGACCCGGGTCTCCGGCTTCCGGATTCGAAGATCGGGATCCGGACGGTGCTGGACCGCCTGAATCAAAGCCCGCTGCGCCCGGATGAAACGCTCACGCTCACGCTCAGGCGCATGGTGGAGAGCCTGCAGGCAGGGGGCGGAAATGCAACGCAGGCTGAGCTGTGGCGGCGTGAATACGATACCGTGAAGGGCATCCAACTTGGCTATACCGACAGCGAACCCGCCGCGGTCACGGCGCTGCGCTCCGTGATTCGAAGGAATGCACTGTCGCCCCCGAAAACCATACTGGATATCGGCTGCGGCCAGGGCCGGATCGGTCTGCACCTGGCGAAGGAGGGATACCGCGTTATCGGCCTGGACGTCGTAGCATCCGCGGTCCGGAAATTCGCCCGGACGGCCAAGGCCAAGGGGCTGGAATCGAACGTTTCCATCCTGGTCGGTGACATGCGAGCCCGCTGGGACCTACCGGACCATAGTGTCGATTGTGCCCTTGCCATAACTGTCATGGACAACCTGATGACCGTGCGGAGCCGCAGGCACTTTGTCGGAGAACTGCGCCGGGTGCTGTCCCCCGACGGGCTGTTCATGGTCGAATGCTATAGTGAGGACGACGGGTACTACGGAAGGCTTCTGCGCGAATCCAACCGGGGAAGCGGCATAGTGACCGATCCCAACAACGGAATGCGGTTCATGATCTATTCCGATCGGGAGTTGATCGATCTCCTGGCCGCGGATTTCAGGCTTGTCCATCGCGAAAACGCGCACTGGCGCGGCGTCAAATACAACCAATGGTACGCACGCAGTTCCGTTATCTGGGCGTTCCAGCGGACCGGTTGCCGGTAACGGGAATCAGGGAGGTGAAACCATGTCGGAACAATCCACCCCTGTCACTCAGGATCACTTCAGGTACCTGGCCGAGCGCACCCGGCAGGAAGATGCGTTTCTGCGCAGCCTGAAGGCGAGCGCGCGCGCAGGGGGCATTCCCCCTATCTGGGTAGCGCCGGAGCAGGGCAGTTTCCTGCAACTGCTGCTTGCGGCCGCGCGGGCGCGCGAGGTGGTCGAAGTCGGCACGCTGGCGGGTTATTCGGCGATCTGGATGGCTCGGGGGCTGCCCCCCGGAGGCCGGGTGCGAACGATCGAGGTGTCCATCCAGTACGCCGATTTCGCGGAACGCTGGATCGCGAAATCCGATGTCGCCGACCGTATCCGCGTCTATCGGGGCAAGGGAGCGGATATCCTCGCCGGATTTCATTCCGAGTCCGCGGATGCGGTTTTTATCGACGCCGACAAGGAGGGCTACGCGGTCTATCTCCGGGAGGCGCTGAGGGTCGTGCGCAAGGGAGGGCTCATCCTGGCCGACAATGCATTCGGATTCGGCCATCTCTTCGAGGAGTCCGATCCCGGAGCCGCCGGCATGCGCGCATTCAACGACGTCATGGCGAAGGAGAGCGGGCTGCACAGCATCATCGTCCCCCTGGGAGACGGGCTCTGGGTCGGCCTGAAAACCTGACGCAGTCGGGCGGCGTACCGTTACACAAACCGCGCTGCCATGAATGCCGCTGAGTCAAAAATCCATAGGGATCGCCCCGATCTTCGCTCAAAACGCCCCTAGAGTCCATAGGCCTATTCGCAGTCGATATTTAGGGGATTATCGGAAGAGGCGGGGGGGGAATGGTCTGCCTGCACCCGGAGGAAAACTGCGGCCTATCCTCCCTGTCCTTCGGTCTCCGAAACAATGCGTCGAGGAGGTTCTCCCATGAAAAGGATGATGGCGGCATTCACGTTGATGGTCTGCGTCATGGTGATCCTTCCGACCCGTGCCGAAGGGGGTCGGCCCCAGCTCCACCGGCAGCGCCTCGAGGTCGGACGCGCGCTGCTTGAGGTCCAGTTCGCGAACCGGGCGGAAGTCCTGCCGTACTACACCTATGACATCGAATACCACGCCCCCATCGTCGTTTGAGTCCGGGTCCTCGGGGTTGAAGCACCGCGACGCGTTCGGCCCCCCGCGGCTTTGTTCGGATCCCCCATTGCGGCATCCTGGCGCATTTCCTTTCCTCTTTGGTCATCAGGGGCCCGTTGGCTTCCAGGCTGTCCTGTCGCGCCGGGGGTGCCGTCAGGGGAGGATGGGGGTCCCGCAGTTTGTACAGAATCGGGCGTGCAGCCTGATCTTCCTGCCGCAATGCGGGCATACGTCCGGCTGGACGGAGGGAGGGGAAGGGGAGGCGAGGCTTTGGCCGCAGCGGGTGCAGAAACGGGCCCCCTGCCGCACCGGGGCGTGGCATCCGGAGCACGCGGCGGGCGGTGTTTCTTCCATGTCTCCGGCGGAACCGAGCGGCAGGATCTCCGAGGCCTCCACGGCAAGGAATCGCGCGATCTCATCCCCGCGGCTCAGCTTCATGTACACGCGCCCGGCCGCAGTCGGCGAAAGCATCAGGACGGCTCCGCCGGGGCCGATGAGAAAAACCCGGTGAGAAACGGCCGTGTCGCCCCCCGGCAGCAGGCTTGTGCGCTGCCACTGGAAGCCGCATCGCAGTCCGTACAGCGCCGGGACCAGGTTCCCGAGCGGCTCCCCGATGAGGTAGCGGCCGGTGAGGGTCTCTTCGATAAAGCCGTCCGAAGCCAGGCCGGCAATCGCGGCCTCGATTTCGGCCCGCAACGGCGGTTCGCCGCGCCCGGCCGTAGCCGGAAGATAGGTGATCAGCTGGTCGAAATCGGACAGGCCCCACCGGGCGTCCAGGTAGCCGGCGATGTCTCCGGTCGAGAATGCGGTTCCGGGTTCGAGCCCGGTGACGGGGAAGCCCTGCCGGCGGTAGGCGGTGCGCCCGATATCGAGGAGGGCGCAAAGAACGGCCGCCGCCGCGGAGTGCAGGTGCGCCGTGAAATCCAGTCCGCCAACCCGGGAATCGGGCTCGGCCGGGATCATCCGGGCCGCCGCGGCGACAAGAATGTCCGGTTCGATCGTTCCCGCCAGCCGCCAGCGGCCGTCCGGTTCCCCGTTCAAAAGAACACCACCCCCGCCGACCGGGTTTCCGGGGAAATAGGCGCAGGATTCCACGCCCGCCCCGGGATCCCAGATCCGCAAGGTGACGTTGGCGAGAGGGGAGGACAGGGTGCGGGCGGTTTCGGCGCCGAGCGGGGTCACGGCCCGGCGCCCCGAACCCGACGCTTCCACCAGCCCGGCGGCGACGAGCCGGCGCCGGTCTTCCGGCGCGGGCGGACGGGGATCGGAAAGGAGGCGGAGGGGCGACAGCCGCGACATGGTCCCGGAACCCTGAAGCAGCCAGGCCAGGCTTCCGGACGAGACCACGCACTCCCACGGGGGCGGCTGAAGGTTCATGGAAATCGCGGCTCTCCTCACGCGTTCCCTCCCTCGGGACCCTTGTCCCGCTCGGCTATCCGGCGGGCCAGCCGGTCGCGCTCCTCTTCCAGCCGGCGGATCCGTTCCTCCAGATCATCCGTCCGGGGGTTGGAAACCCCATGCCGCATGCCGCTCCGGTTGGCGTCGGACGCAAGCGGGCCTTCGGCCGTCCGGACGGTTTCGGAGGCATCCGTCACCCCATCCTCCGGTGCCGCCGGAGCCGGAGGGCCCTGAGCCGGAATTCCCTGCGCCCTGATGGCCAGATCCCGCACCCGGTTCTGCTCGGGAATCTTTTCGATCGCTTCCCGGATGCCACCCGGATACGCCGGTGTCCCATCCTCCTTCCGGATCGACCGGAGCTGCGCATCGGCCTGTTGCAGGGTATCCGGGTCCGCCGTCGCCAGCCCTGGATCCGACAGGATTGTCATGGCCTCGGCGTCATGGGCTTTCAGCGGCGGAACCGGGATGCCCGCCCGGCGCTGCCCGTCGATAAACCTGATCTGCTGCGCGATGCCTTTCTGTGTCTGCGCGAGGGCTTCCGGAAGATTGCCGTCCACATAATCCCCCGATTTCCGCTTCCACATGCCGGCCGCCGCCTCGGAATCCATCATGCCGCGTCTCGAGCCCGACTGACCTTCGACCGTGCCCGGGCCCGTCCGGACTTCGCCGAACGCGTCCCGGATCGGGCGCACCGTACCTTCGACTTCGACGCCGATTTCCACCCTTTCGACCTTCCGGGTCCCGTCCGGGGCGGTGACCACCGCCAGGGCCTGGTTGGAATTGTCGCGGCTGGCCTCGACATGATAGGGGTCGGTAAAGACCTGGTTCCGGCTGGCGGCCCAGGCGCGGGCCCTGACCTGGTCCTCGGAAAGAAACTGGCCGTTGAGGCGGTCGATACGGGTCTTGACGCCCGCCTGGATCCGGGCCTGGCGCTCCGCCTCGCTCACCGGGGGGCGGCCGGATTCCTTCAAGGAGAGGTCTTCCGCCGCTATCTGCGCGTTCACCTTCCGCCGGACCTGGTCGTGCACACGATCGATGGTTTCCCGGTCCAGCGGGCGTTTTTTGAGGTAGTCGAGCTCTTCCAGCCTCCGGTGGTAGTCCGGCTCCGTTTCCGGCGTGATGTTGCCGTTGGCGTCGCGGTTGGCGTACTGGATGGTGTGCTTGTGAAATTCCTCGTAGGCGGCGTCGTGCCAATGTTTCCCGTCGAGCTGGATCCGCTGCACGTTCCCTGTTTCCGGATCGGTGCGCAGGATGCACATGATTCCGTCCCGGTCCGCCCCGAGCGACGGAGGGGCGCCGGGCGTGGAATACCCTTCGAGCACGAGTCTGTCTCCCGGCCGCATCATGGCCTGGACTTCCGGCTTCTGTGCGACCCGCTCGATGGTCGCCCGGGCGGGGGGATCGTACAGGTCCTCCTGCCGGGTCCGGATCATGGCCTCCCTGAGTTCCGGATCCGCCTGCTTGGCGAGGCGGCTCGAGGCGGTGTCGCGCAATTGGTCGCAAGCGAGCTTCGGGTCCACCTTTTTGACGATCCTGGAACGACCGGTTGCGGGATCGGTGTCCTCGACGTCCCGCATCGACTCGTGAAGTTTCCGGATGATTTCGGGCTGGTCCTCGATCGGGATGGTGCGATTCCTTTCGGCTGCGGCGTCATCCAGGGTTTTCCGCAGCCTGGCTTCCGCTTCACCGTCGGCAGCGGAGCGATGCGACGCCGCATCGGCTTCCATGGCTGCTTCAGGATTCTGAAGCTGCCCCGGATCGGAACGGCCCCGGGCGACCGCGTCCCCCAGCTTGGAGCCGACCCTGCCGGCGATTCCCTTGATGGCGCCCTCGCCGAAATCGCCTCCGTTGATATAGCTGCCCGCGCCCCCCGACGCGGCCGAAAGCGCCGTTCCCGCCGCTTCCCGGGCCATGCGGCCATGGATGCCGTCGATTTTCCCGCCCAGGTATTCCCCGGCCGCGGAGAGCGCTCCGGTCTTCGCCGCCTTGGACAGGTCCCTGGTCCGCAGCCCGGTTTCCACGAAATCGCCCGCCGCCGGAAGCAGGATCTTCACAGACTTTCCGAGACCGGGCCGACCGCAATACACACCGATGGCCCCATCCTTGGCCCCGGAAACGAATCCGGCGCCGAAGCCCTTGGCCACGTGGGTTGAGATATCATAGGCGACGTCAAAGCGGTTTTTCCGCGTAATCGGGGTCTTGCGCAGCATCTCCTCAACATCCAGCACCGCGGAGGTGGTTTCACCGGCGGCGCCGATGGCGCCGGTAGCCACCGCGGCCGCGCCCATTCCCGTGAGCGCGGATCCCCCGGCGGCAATCCATGCCGGTCCCCCCGCCAGCGCCACGATGCTTGCCTTGGACGCGTTTTCGACCACGGTGGCCGCGTACTCCCCGACCTGGGCCGCCGTCTCCCAGCGGCGCTCGGCCGCATGCTGCGCAATGGAATCCTTTATCCCCTGGTACACCCTGTCGCGGAACATGCTGCATACGTCATCCCACTGCCCCGCGGCGATCATGGCATCCACGACGCCGGCGTCGGTCCCCTCCGCCGCAAGCATCCCGCGCAATCGATCGGCCGCGTGGTTGCGGTTCTTTTCCAGCATTTCGGCGCTGAATCTTTTCCGGGCCGCTTGTCGGGCTTCCGCCAGCCGCGCCTGATCGTACCCGGCCGTATACCAGGTCCCGTCGGCGGCATCGTAGCGATCGCCTCGGGCCCGGTGATCGGCATCCGCTTGGGCCTGCCTCCCGGCCCGTTCATCGGCAAAGCGCCTGTCGATCTCGGCGCTGCGGGCCGCCCGGGCGGATTCCCGCTCGCGCACCCAGCGCACCGCTTCATCCCCATCGACCCATCGGCCCCAAACCAGGTACCTCCCCTTCTCCTCCGGAAGCGGCTCTCCCGTATCCGGGTCCGCCAACCGCGTCGATGGAAGCGCTTCTCCGGACCTGTTCAGATCCTCATAACCCGGGTCTTCCGCGGTTCCGGCGGCGCCGGCGCCGGTCGAGGCGCCCGAGGCGGCGGCAGCCATGATCGCGGCCGCCAGCAGTTGAATAAGGGCGGCGGCCGCACCGGCATCGGCAACCTCCTGGGTCGCGGATATGTCCGTTTTTCCGCCTCCCGGCGGGACGACTGCAAAGGAGCCCCCGCCGTTTCGCGCGTACTCGATATCGACAAGCCTCTCTTCGAGAAAGGTCGCGAAGCGCCTCAGGGCGCCCAGTACGTCGGCCGATTCCGAATAATCGTCGTATTCCACCTCCAGAAACCATGGCCCGTACTCGACATATGCGTGGCCCTGATAAGATCCGCCCGGGCTGTCGCCATGCGCGGCGCAAACGAAGATATTTCCGGACTGCCATCGATGCGGATACCACTCGCGGTTCAAAGGATCGGAGTCCCTGTCCATCTCTTTCAGCAGAACCGGCAGCTTCGGTTCACCGCCTGCCCAGAGCTGCAGTTGCAGCCTGCCGACATTCCGGGCGGCATACCTTACTTCCGCGGAGCTGTCGGGATTGCCCGGTTTCCCGAAGAGCGGATTGCCGTCCAGGTTCCAGCGCTCCTCCCGGGAATTTCCGAACCCGGGGAAATGACGCACGATATCGCCATGGGCGACCAGCAGGGACAGGGCTTCTTCCGCATCCCGCGCCGTCGTCTTTCCCGCGTTGGAGGATTCGGGCGCCGTGGCGATGAAGGCGGGCAACAGGACGAGAGATATCGCCGCGGAGGACACGACCGGGCTGAAGAACTTTCGCTTGCCCCTGCGATATTTTGCGGCCAGGAAAAGCGAGAGGATCGCCAGCGACGAGGTCGTAAACCCGGACAGGGCCAGGGCCCCCCCGGAAATCTCCCGGACGCCCGCGAGCGCGGCGACCTGGGTGATCAGGTAGGAAACGCCCCACAGCAGCAGGTACGGGAACCCCTTTCTGGCCCAGAGGCGGCCGTTCGCGGCATAGACCCGGTGCCCGGCGCCCATGAGGGTTCCGGGCACGATGCCGAGGAGGAGACCGATCAGGGGCAGGTCCGAATCGCCGTAGTCCATGACGCCGCTCTGAATGGCGTAGGAAAGGGAGGCCATCAGGCCCGGAAGCAGGGCCGTCAAAAAGCCGAGTGGAATCGGTTTCCGGTAGGCCCGCACCACCATGAAGGTGGAATAGAGCGCAAGAAAGAGGATGCCGGCCGCCCTGTGCTCCAGGGATATTGCATAACCGGCGGCAAAGACGATGCCCGAGATCGCGAGGCTCCTGATGAAGGGGAGAAGGCGTCGCTTCATGCCGGTTCCCCTTCCGGGGAGGGTCCGGAAAGCTCTTGGCCGCATTGCGGACAGTAACGGTCCCCCGGCTCCAGTCCGGCGCCGCAGGCGGAACAGTATTTCGGGCGCGCCGGGGAGGCGGTCTCCGGGTCGATCGGCCGGGAGGGGATGGTCGGGGCGCCGGGGTGGCGGACCCGCCCTTCCGGCTTCCTTTGCCCGCGGGCCAGGGCCGCGAACATCCGGATCAGCAGGACCAGGACATAAACCGCATTCGCCGCGATCAGGAAAAAGGCGCTGATATCCTCGCCTTCGGTCAGGCATAGCCCGGCTGCGCAGAAAAGGATCAACAACCACACGACCCATTCGCGCGCCAGGCGGCTCACACTCCCGCCGGGGGGCGCCTTGAACCGGCGCCACACGGCCGCAGTCAGCTTCAGCAGGAGGATCAGGGCATAGGCGGCATTGACCAGGCCCATAAACAGGAAGCTCCACTCCTCCTTGCGCAAGGAGAGGCCGAACCGGTAATAGGCGTACTCGCTGACGCTGTCCTGCAGCAGCAGGCCGGTTCCGCACAGGACAAGGACGGTCCATACGAGCATGCGTCCGCATAGTGAACGGATTGTTGTCATCGCGGCTTCCAGGTCGCTGACTTCGATGTGCAGGCGTCCGTGCTTTTGCACGGGAGGGCGCCCCCGCTTCCCGTTCGGGTGAGCGCTCCCTCGAGGGAACGCCCTCCCGCGCATCCGGATTCGGCCGCTCGGGCGTGTCGCACCGGGGAGGGGCCCCGCCGCCACGAAAAATCAGGCCGGGAACAGCGTGCTTCCCGGCGCGGCCATCTCTTCGATATCCCTTGAACCCTTTCGGCCATCGATAGGGTTGTGCTTCACTTTCGATCTTCTTCGCGGGGATCTTCGGATATAAAGCCGCTCCAGTCAAGAAGAAGTGGGCCGGATCCGCCGGGACCTGAATTTCGGAAGCCTTGCTCCCGGCCGCGGTCCCGATGGAGCATGACGCCCGATGGCGCCGCCCTGTGCGGCCCGGCTCCGATTGCGGTTGACGGGGCCCGCCCGGCCGGGGATGATTATGAATAACAGCATCCCGATTTTGCGGGCGCGGATCCTGGCGTTCCCCATCCGCGGGCAGTGAACCCATCCGGAGGGAAAACAACCATGAACATCCCGGGCCGATTCCCGCTTCTGTTTCCATGGACCCTGGCGCTCCTGTACTGCGCCCTCCCGGCCGCCGCGTCGGAGTGCGTGGATTGCCACGCCACGACCTCGCCCGGCATCGTCAACGACTGGAAGATCAGCCGGCACGGGGCGATCGGGCTGGATTGCGCCGCCTGCCACGGAAACCTGCACCATTCGGCGGCCGACGCGGCCCTGGCCCGGATCCCCGGGCCCGAAACCTGCGCCCCCTGCCATGCCGAACGCGTCCGGCAGTACAAAGCGGGAAAGCATGCCCTCGCCTGGGCGGCGATGAAGTCCATGCCCACGATGCATTGGCAGCCGGCCGGGGCCACCGAGGGTGTGAAGGGCTGCGGGGGATGCCATAAGATCGGAGTGAAAACCGAGGACGACCTCCGGCTGATCAAACAGGACTCCCCCGGGTTCGGCACCGCGTCCTGCGACGCCTGTCACACGAGGCACACTTTTTCGGTCGTGGAAGCGCGGCAGCCGCAGGCCTGCCGGACCTGCCACATGGGCTTCGACCACGCGCAATGGGAGATGTATTCGGCCTCCAAGCACGGCGTGCGCTTGCTGCTGAAACAGGGCGGCGTGCTGCCGGATACCGCTGCGGCGCCGGCGTGCCAGACCTGCCACATGCCGGAGGGCAATCACGAGGTGCGCACCGCCTGGGGCTTCCTCGGCCTTCGCTTCCCCATGCCGGAGGACCCTCAATGGGAGGAGGACGTTTCCACCATCCTGCAGGCGCTCCATATCCTGGGGGAGGATAAAAACACCACCAGCCGCCTGCTGGTAGTCCAGGGCGCCCAGATGGCGCGCCTCAACCGGGAGGAATGGCAGCGGGAAAGGGACCGGATGCTGGCCGCGTGCAGCCGGTGCCACAGCGGGAATTTTGCCCGGGGCGAGCTGGCCAAGGGCGATTTCATGATACGCGAAGCCGATCGCGTGATGGCGGAGGCGATCCGGACCGTCGCGGCGCTTTACCGGGACGGCATCCTGGAAAAGCCTGAAAGCTACGAGTTTGCGTTCCCCGACCTGTTCGCCTTTCACGATGCCCCCACCCCGATCGAACAGAAGCTCTTCATCATGTTCCAGCAGCATCGGATGCGCGCGTTTCAGGGTGCGTTCCACGCCAACCCCGATTACGCCTTCTGGTATGGATGGAGCGAATTGAAGCAGAGCCTGACCGAAATCCAATACCTAGGTGATGTCCTGCGAAAAAACCGCCGGACGGAAACGCCGGCCGCAGGGGGCCGATGACTGGAAAGGAGACACGTGGGCGAGAACCTGGCTGCGAAAATCCTCGAGGCGCACCTGGTGCAGGGGGAACTGAAACCGGGATCCGAGATCGCGATCCGGATCGATCACGCCCTGCTGCAGGACGCCACGGGTACCATGGCGATGCTGGAGTTCATGGCCCTGGGGGCCGAACGGGTGGGCATCGAGCTGGCGGCGCAGTACATCGACCACAACCTGCTTCAGACCGACAACCGGAACGCCGACGATCACGCTTTCCTGACGACGGCGGCGCAGCGTTTCGGCCTCCACCTTTCCCGGGCGGGGAACGGAGTCTCGCACCAGGTGCACCTGGAACGCTTCGGCGTCCCGGGCAGGATCCTGCTCGGCGCCGATTCCCACACCCCGACGGCGGCCGGCCTCGGGATGCTGGCCATCGGCGCCGGCGGCCTGGATGTGGCGATCGCCATGGCGGGGCACCCGTTCCATCTCGCCTGCCCGGCGATCTGGGGGATCCGGCTCACCGGAAGGCTCCAGCCCTGGGTATCGGGAAAGGACGTGATCCTGGAGATGCTCCGCCGCCATACGGTCGAGGGGGGGCTCGGGAAGATCATCGAGTATTACGGGCCCGGCGTGGAAACCCTGTCGGCCACCGATCGCGGCACCATCGGCAACATGGGCGCCGAACTCGGGGCCACCTCTTCGCTCTTTCCTTCCGACCGCCGGACCCGGGAGTTCCTGGAGTCCGAGGGGCGGGGTTCCGCCTGGCAGCCGCTCGCCGCCGACCCGGATGCCGCCTACGACGAGTACGACGAGATCGACCTCTCGCGGGTGGAGCCCCTGATCGCCCGCCCTTCCTCCCCCGGCAACGTCGTGCCCGTCGCCGAGGCGGCGGGCACCCCGGTCGACCAGGTGATCATCGGGAGTTCGGTCAATTCCTCCTTTCGCGACCTGATGACCGTCTGCCGGATCCTGGAGGGAAGGCGCATCGCGCCCCGCATCTCCCTGAACATCAACCCGGGGAGCCGGCAGGTGCTCGAGAACGTCGCGGCCCGGGGGGGCGTGCTGATGCTGCTGCGGGCCGGAGCCCAGATTCACCAGCCCGGCTGCCTCGGGTGCATAGGCATGGGGCAGGCGCCGGGGACGGGCCAGGTGTCCCTGCGGACCTTCCCCCGGAACTTCCCCGGCCGCAGCGGCACCCGGGACGACCGGGTGTATCTCTGCTCGCCGGAAACCGCGGCGGCGGCCGCTCTCTTCGGCCGGATCACCGATCCGCGCAAACTCGGGGAGCTGCTGCCGTGGCCGGCGGTGACGAACCCGGAAAGATATCTCCTGGACGACGCGGGCATCCTGTTCCCGCTCCCGCCGGAACAGGCCGCGCGGGTGGAGGTGGTGACAGGCCCGAATATCGTCCCGCTCCCGCGGTTCGACGAGCTTCCGGAGGAGCTAGAGGCTTCCGTAATCCTGAAAGTGGGCGACGACATCTCCACCGATACCATCATGCCGGCCGGGAACCGGGTCTTGCCGTTGCGCAGCAATATCCCCGCCATCAGCAGGTTCGTCTTCGAGCCGCTCGACCCCGGATTCGCGGAGCGGGCGCGGACCCGGGCGAACGGGGTGGTGATCGGGGGGGAGAACTACGGCCAGGGGTCGTCGCGGGAGCACGCGGCCCTCGCCCCCCGCTGCCTGGGGATCCGGGCTAAGATCGCCAAGAGCATCGCCCGCATCCACAAGGCCAACCTGGTCAACTTCGGCATCCTGCCGCTGACGTTCAGGAATCCCTCGGACTACGACCTCGTACGCCAGGACGATACGGTCCTGTTCCCGGGGGTGAGACATCTCGTCGCCGCGGGGGCGTCCGAGATCCCGGTCAGGATCGGCGGGCGGGAAATCGTCGCGATCCTGGACGTCTCCGATCGCGACCGGCGGAAACTCCTGGCCGGGGGCGCGCTCAATTTCGTGAAGCACGCGGGCGCCCGGAACACGTAACCGCCTTTTCCGGACCGATCACCGCCACCGGGAAATATCGGCCCGGCATTGGGAAGGGGCAGGTCCAATACTTGATGGCGTCACTTCCTGCGGTTATATTTGGGGAGCGAATCCGGCCGCCCGGACGAAAAGGGCGGGGGATCCTTCACATCCTCAGGGCCAATGATGCGGCAATCCATGTCCCCGCGACGAAAAACCAGGAAAGCAGAACCGCCCCACGTCCATTTTTCGCGTTTCGTCGCTCTCGACTTCGAAACGGCCGACTATGGCCGCGACAGCGCGTGCGCGGTCGGGGTGGTGGTGGTCGAAAACGGGAGGATCGTCAGGCAATTCTCGGGACTCATCCGGCCGCCGCGCCGTTGCTTCCGGTTTACCTGGCTGCACGGTATCGGCTGGGAAGATGTCGCCGACAAACCCGACTTCGGCGAGCTCTGGGCGGAAATTGCGCCGCTTTTCGAAGGAGCCGATTTTATCGCCGCGCACAATGCCGCCTTCGACCGGGGCGTGCTTGACGAATGCTGCAACAGACACGGCAGGAAGCCGCCCGATGCCAGGTACCTCTGCACCATGCGTCTCGCACGCAACCTCTGGGACATCAGGCCCACGAGACTCTCCGATGTGTGCGGCCGGTTCGGCATCGACCTGCAGCACCACGATGCCGCATCCGATGCGCTCGCGTGCGCGAAGATCGTCCTGCGGGCGGAAGGGTCGGGGGTGCCGGAAGCGGCGTTTTTGAAGACGGGGAGGAAACGGATTGCCGTGTGAGGATTCCAACTGTTTCCATAAGCGGGGAACCATGGCAATCGACAAAAGCTTCGTCGACTTCATCGTCGACCAACTCGAAGATGCGGGTACCATCACCTGCCGCAAGATGTTCGGCGAATATGCGCTCTACAGCGACGGAAAGGTGGTGGCGCTCGTGTGCGACAGCCGGCTCTTCGTCAAGCCGACCGAAGCCGGGAGACGATACGTCGGCGATGTCGTGGAGGCTGCGGCGTATCTGGGGGCGAAGCCGAGCTTTCTCATCGAGGAGAAGATCGAGGACCGCGAATGGCTCAGTGAGCTGATCCGTATTACCGCCGGGGCGCTGCCGGCGCCGAAGGCGAAGAAGGGGAAGCGGCGATCGCCCGATCGCTGAATCGGAAATCGCTTTTTGGCCACACCGTCCACCGTTTACCCATCAACCGCCCCCTTCGCTGCCCGGGAACGGTCTCCCTCCGCCCGACGACGTAACCGCGCTTGGGAGAGTACGACCGCCCGGACGGCTGCAGGCCGACGGCTGAAAGCCTAGAGGGCAAAGGCGTTGTCGATGTGCAGGATGGCTTCGTCGATTTCCTCTCTGCTTTTCATGCCGACGACCACGGCATCGACGAGGTTCGACTGCAGCACCCACGTCAGGGATTTCCTGCGTTCCTCGACGGTTCTGAATTGGCCCTGGCCGATCAGCTTCATGCCGATGATGCCGTGATCCTTTTTCCTCATGACTTTGAGCTGTTCGACCACCGCGGAGACGTCGGCCGGTCCGCTCATCCCGAATCCCATCCGGCCCCCTGTGTCCATATTGACGCCCTGAGGATTGATGCGCACGAGGTTGACATCGACCCACGGGAGCTCCGCCGCCCTTTTCAGCGCCGCAAGCGAATGGCAGGATACGCCGTGCGCGCGGATGATGTTTTTTTGTCTGGCTTCCTCCAGTCCGTCCTGCAGGGCCTTGGTCTGTTCGACCCAGTCGGGCGCGATCTGGCAATGAATCAACACCGTGTCGATGTAATCCACATCCAGTTCCCTGCGGAAGCGGTCCAGGGTCTCCAGGGCCGACGCCTGCCTGCCCGCGGCCCCGAATCCGCCCCGGCCGCCGAATCCCGAAGTGGTCGGGATCTTGGACTGGATATAGAGCTTTTCCCGGGGTATCCCCTTTATGGCCTCGCGCACCCACGTGTGGGTCTGATAGGTGTCGCTCGTATCGATATAGGTGATCCCTCTGTCGTAGGCGTACCGTATCAGGGCGTTGAATCTATCGTGCCCGAGACCTCTTTGCACGCTGCCGCTGATTGTGCCGGTGCCGATGCCGAGCCGGCTCAGCTTCATGCCGGTTTTGCCCAGCGCAACCTGGTCCGTCGCCGTTTTCCTTGCCTGGAGGGCAAAACCGGCGGCCTGACAGGTCATGGCGGCTCCGGCCAGCGCGGCCGCTCCGCGCACAAACTCCCGCCGCGTGATCCTGGTTCCGCTCATGATGGGTTTCTCCGGATAGATCATATCATAGGGGATTACGGGTCCTGCGTTTCCAGTTCAGAGTTTCGTGAGGGACGTGGAGCGGGTGCCGCAGGAGACCCGCATGCGGCGGATGGGGCCGCCCGAGATCCACAACGCCGGCGGCAGGTATCCGCCGATGGGCGCGGGCCCCGTCGGATTCCCTGCTATCCCCGATGGAGCCTTTCCCGCCACCTGAGGAAAAATGTGGTCATATGCCGTGAACGGCCGTCATCATGATCTCGATCAATCCATCCGCCGGGATACGGGAGACCTCCAGGACGGCCCGGGCCGGAAAATCCGAGATGAAATACTCCTTGTAGATTTCGTTAAATGCAGGGTAGTTGTTCATATCCGTCACGAATACCTGGCATTGCACCACATCCTTCAAGGAAAAGCCGGCAGCCTCGAGGATCGCTTTTTGATTATTTAAAGCCTGACGCGCCTGGCTGGCAAAATCCTCCCCGGCCAGTTTTCCTGTCGCGGGATCAAGACCGAGCTGCCCCGAGAGGTATAGAATATTGCCGGCACGAACCGCCTGTGAGTAAGGGCCTATGGCCGCAGGGGCATCCGGGGAGGATAGGGTTTCACGGATATCGGTTTGTCTGGAACACCCGGTGAAAACAAAAATGAGCAGGGGAAACAGAAGCGTCTTTTTCATGAGCGATCTCCTTGTTTTACAGGGGCATGATCGTCAGGCGGCAGTCCCTGACCGATCGGCTCCGGCCGCCTGCAGTAGAAAAAATGGATGTTTTTGTCATCTTTTAGGGATACGTATACAGGGAATTCATGTCAACCTCTAAAGCGGCGCCGGTCCGGAGCCCAATGCTTGCATCAGGGGGGGATCATGCAGGGATCGTCTGGCAACAAGGTCGAAAACCAGGACAGAAGAACGTTTTTCAAGCTGGCGGGGCTGGCGGCGGCCGGGGGCGTCATCGGACTTGATAATGCATGTCTTGCGTCAGAACAAAGGGTACCGGTTATCGACGCCGCCCTTCCCGAGAAGAGTTTCTGGAAAAGGGTACAGGCGCAGTTTGCCCTCGATCCCGACCAGGTCTACATGAATATCGGCACCACGGGTGCCATGCCCATAGGCGTCATCGATCATTATGACCGATACAACAGGGTGATTGCACGGCACCCGATGGGTTTTGCCGATGAACTGGGCTGGGAATTCGGGCTCAGTAAGCAGCGAGAAAAGCTGGGGAGGCAATTCGGCTGCACAAAAGATGAGATCGCGTTTACGCGCAACACCACGGACGGCCTGAATACCGTCCTTTTCGGGCTTCCGTTTGAAGAAAATGACGAAATCCTGATCACGCACCACGAACACGTGTCTGCTCTTTCACCCCTTCAGGTGCTCAAGGACCGGTTCGGGGTTGTTTTGAGGGAGGTAGAGATACCGGTCCTTGATCTCGAGAACGGGGGCCAGGTGGTTGAGGCCTTCGATAAAGAGATTACCCCCAAATGCAGGGCCCTGCTCTTTTCCCATATTCCCTATAAGACAGGAGTCAGACTCCCGGCCCGGGCCCTATGCAACCTGGCCCGGGAAAAGGGGTTGATCTCCATTATCGATGGCGCCCACACGGCGGGTATGGTGGAACTCGATTTCAGGGGGATCGGGTGTGATTTTTACGCCGCCTCCGGTCATAAATGGCAATGCGGGCCGGGTGCTACGGGCATACTTTATTTGAGAAATCACGGCGACAGGCTTCCCCTGCTCTGGCCTCAGAACAGCTGTTTATATCCCTATGTCTCGCAGCCCATAAACAATGACCGGTCGAAGATGAGCGATTTTTCCAGCCAGTTCGGGCTCCGCGGACAGGAAAACTACCCTGCCATGCAGGCCCTGCTCGATGCCTGCGATCTATGGGAAGAGATAGGCCGTGAGCGTATCGAGCAATACGTCTGCGGGTTGAGTTCCTACCTGAAAAGGAGCATCAGGCAGGCATTTGGCGATTCCGCGCTGCTGTTTTCCCCGGACATACCGGAACTCACATCCGGACTGACGTCCTTCAATCCGTTCAAGGATGTGCAGGATCAGAAAAAGATCGAGGATTTTGTCGACCGCCTCAAGAGAGAAACCGGTTACGTGATCCGGTCTACCGAATTTCATCTGCATAAGGAAGACACAAAGAATACCCATGCCTTGAGGATATCCACTCACCTGTTTCACGATCATGCGCAGATTGATGGTGTGGTGGACGCCATGCTCCGGCTGTATGAAATGATGCGATAAGGAGAGAGCAGGGTTTGTTTATCCGAAGGATTGCGGTTGCCCTGGTGAGGCCATCCTGATCGTACGGCTCAGCGACATTGACGTCAAAACGCGTCTCCAGTATCCTGTCCATAAGGAATACGGAGACCTGACGATGTCGAATGTGGTTCAGAAAGAAGAAGCCCACAAACTTGTTGACCGCCTCCCAGACGACGCGACGTGGGATGATCTGATGCACGAGATCTACGTGCGGGAGAGCATAGAACGCGGACTGGCAGACAGCCGGTCCGGCCGTACGAAAAGCGTGCAGGATGTCCGCTCGAAGTACGGTTTGCCTGAATGATAGTCCACTGGACAGACACCGCGCAAGATCACCTCGACGCCATCTATGCGTATATCGCAAAGGATTCGCCTGAGTACGCACTGCGGATGGTCGCTCGCCTCACTCGCCGTTCCCAGCAAATTGCCGATGCCCCTCTCTCCGGTCGGCGTGTGCCGGAGTACGACATGGATCAGATCCGCCAGGTCATCGAGATACCGTACCGGATCATCTACCATATTAGGGCGGATCAGATCGACGTCATCGCTGTGCTTCACGGGTCGCGAAATGTGCTAGGCGCCAGCAAGGAAGAAGATTGAGCCGAAGATCCGCATAAACCAGGGAATTACAGGGTTTGGTAAGATTTAGGCAAGCGCTCGGGAGAACCGGTGAGTCTGGCCCGAACCGGTGAAGGCCCCCGTCCGGGAGCGGCTTTTCCGCCTCGGCCGCGGGGGCATGAGCGATGCCGGCAAAACCCGCCGCCTCAAACCTCCGCCCGAGACCTTCACGGGCGAAGCCGTCATGAAACGCACCGGGGTTGGACCCCGCGTGAAGCAGCCCCCCCTCGGCTTCCAGGTCCGCAACGGCGCACCACCCGTCGGGTGTCCCATCCGGCGTCATGCGCACTGAAATCCTGATTTTCCACGACACCTTCCCCGGCTGGGATCTTCCCCGCGTCGAAGCCGACGAGGCCCATGCCTGGTATGCGCGTGGCCATAGTCACAGGAAGCCCTCTGTCGGCAGGAATTTGCTTGGTAAAACGGAAAACATGCGTATATGGTAGATCGTAATATGGTTGTGTATGCGACAGAGGTAAAAGAATCAGGATATCGGAGGGTAGAGTCGCTATGAAAAACGGAAGGTTGCTTTTTTCCCTGTTGGCTGTCGCGGTTTTGACCATCCCCTTGCAAGCTTTGGCCCAGCCCGGTGGCGGGAGCGCCAATGTCGAATTGACCGCCAAACGAGAGGCAGGCAGCGGGCCGTCGACGGGAGTTGCCGGGAAGTGGATCGCCAAGGAAGGCAGCAACGACGTGAAGCTGGACATCAAGGTCGATGGGTCGAAACTGTCGGGCACCATTGAAAACACCCAGTTCCCCGGACCGATCGCGTTCAAGGACGGCAAGCTGGAAGGAAACACCATCGCCTTCAGCTACATGCGTTCGTTTGGCGGCCAGGAAATGCCCATATCGTGGACGGGAACGCTTTCGGGCGATGAACTCAAGCTGAAGCGCAGCGTCGGCGGTGGAATGCCCGGCGGGGGACGTTGATCCCTTCGGGAAGCATACGGAATTTTTGAGGCAGAAAAGCAAGCGACGGCTGCCGCCGGCGGGCTCGCGCCGACTATCCTTCAACGAAGGGTCCCGGAAAGAGACAACATGAAACGGCAACTGGAGAACAGGACGGCCATCGTCACCGGGGCCGGCTCGGGGATCGGGCGTGCCATAGCGAATAGATTCGCCGGGGAAGGGGCACGCGTGGTCATCGCCGAAATCAGGGCCGACACGGGGAAAAGCGCGGAAGAGGAGATCCGGAAGGCGGGTTACCAGGCCCTGTTCGTAGAGACCGACATCTCCGATTCCGGACAGGTCCAAAGGATGGTCGGGAAAGCGGTCCGGGAATTCGGCCCGGTGGACATCCTGGTCAACAATGCCGGGATCCTGGTAAAGAAGTCGATCCTCGACATGACCGAGGAGGACTGGGACCGGGTGCTCGACACGAATCTCAAGGGCGCATTCCTCTGCATCAAGCATACGGTCGGGCCCATGATCGAACGCAAAAAGGGGAAGATCATCAATATCGCGTCGATGGGCGCCAGGATCGGTCTCCACGATGACTGCGGGTATTGCGCCTCCAAGGGCGGCATCATCAGCCTGACCACCTCGCTGGGGATCGATCTCGCCCCGCTGGGAATCAACGTGAACGCGATAGGCCCCGGAATCATCGACACCCCGATGGTGAACGACGTGGCCACGCAGGGGGAGGATTTCATCCGGAACGGGATCGCGAAAACGCCGAGGGGCGTCATCGGCAAACCGGGGGATATCGCCGCCACCGCCCTTTTCCTGGCATCCGACGAATCCGATTTTATCGTGGGACAGACCTTTTTTGTCGACGGCGGGTTTATCTCGGTCTAGGGCCGGGCGTCAGGCCGGGCCTCGTGAACGGGGGGATCCCTTCACCCGAAAAGGGAAGAATCCAGAATGGCGACCATAGAGGAATACCGGAGTTACGGAAAGGAAATCGAGGATCTCCTGAGGCTGGATTCTTTTCCGATCGCGGTGAAGATGATCCGGACGGAGGGGGAGATCCCGGCGGACGCCGTCAGGCCCAAGAGAGACCGCCGTCAGCACCTGGCCCAGTGCCAGGCCTTTTCCCTCTCGCGCCGCGACGGGGAAACGGTGGCCATGCTCAAAGAGGACCACTGGTGTTACGCCCCCGTGATCGGTTACGGGCTGGTGGAGCAGCCGGAATTCTTCAGGAAGGGCGGATTATACAACCCGGAGCTCGGGGAGGACCCGGAGATTCTCGAGGCGCTGGGCGGCACCGGCAGCAAGTTCCTCGGCCATTTTCTGGAGAAGCCGGAACTGGCGAAGAACATGACGTTCCCCTGCCTCGAGGCCGGAAAGTACATCGGCTGCCTCACCGCGCCCCTGCGCCGGACCGGCTTCGAGCCCGACGCGGTCTTCATCTATGCGAACAACGCCCAGTTGCGCAACATCCTGATGGCGGTCAAATTCAAGGAAGGGGTGCACGTAGTCTCCGAATTCGATCCCATCGACTCCTGCATCTATTCCCTCGTGCCCCTCCTCGAGGGCGGGAAGGACTATAGCATCACCCTCCCCGACCCGGGGGAGCAGGAGCGGGCCCTGACCGACGAAAACAAGATCATTTTCTCGCTGACGAAAGACAAGGTGAAAATCGTGGCGGAAGGCCTGCGCCATTACGACGAGATCAAGCTCGGCCATACCCATTTGACCAGGCTCATGCAGGCCGATTTCGAGCAGCCCGAATTTTATCGCCTGCTGTTCAAGCGGTGGGGGATCACGGAGTAGGCGGGCGTCCCTCCCGGAGAGCGTCACCCAAGGAGGGACAGGGCGTCCCGGTAGGTTTTTTCCGCCTCCTGGAACGCCTTCTCGTCCCTTGCCAGGAATTTCTCCCTGCCGTCCGCGTAAGCCGGGAGATACCACTCCATTTCCTCGAGGTTGCGGGTCACGAGGGGCAACTGCTGGTAGGGGATGGAGAAGAGAAACTGTCCCGGCTTGAAAGCCTCCTTTGCCCTGGCGCCGAAGGTCGTTCCCGTGATCATGTAATTCGTCTTGCCGGTCAGGAAGGGATACACGAAGATCCAGGAGCACCCGAGGGCGGGCGTCAGCTTCGATTCCACGGGGTCCCCGGTGGAATAACTCATCGCCCTGATGAGGATTTCCGCCTGTGTCACGTCGGTGTTCAGGATCAGCAGGTCCGGCTCGAAGCCCAGCTTCTCCAGGGTGGAAAAGAGGACAAAATGGACCACTCCTCTTCGGAACATGGGCGCGTGCCGGAAGAGGGCGTTGTTGGCGCGGTCTTCCTGGTAGATGCCGAATTTGGGACCCACCAGCCCCCCTTCCACCGGGACTTCCAGGTCCACCATCCCCAGGGCCACCTTGCCGACGCAGCACTCGTTCTCCTTCGTGATGTAGAAGGGTTCGTTGCGTACCCGGGCCTCCGTGATCATTTCGCACAGCGACAGACTCCGGTCCAGCCGCCCGATCCCTTCATCCGGTCTGGGAAGAAGGAATTTCACGGCCACCGGCGCGTACTCGAAATGGAATTTTTCGTAGATCGACAGATCCTGTGACAACGCTCTCATCCCGTACCTCCTGGAGTGCATCGATGAATGGATAACCGGGATTATATAGCAGAATCGGGCCGCGATCGTCACCGGTCGATTCCAATTTGATTTTCCCGGACGATCGTATACGATCGCATCACCGTCTGCTATGGGAAAGGGCGGACAACCGCCCGAGACAGTCTACGGGAGGTCCGGATGAAACCATTCAAATGCTGCGCCCGAATCCTCGCCCTGTGCGCCCTTCTCGGGGCGAACGGCGCCGTCGCCCAGAACCCGCTGGTCCTGGACCAGTTCACCGCCGATCCGACCGCGCGGGTGTTCGAAGGCATCGTCTATGTCTATCCCTCCCACGATATCCCGGCAAGCCCGGGGAGGGGGCGGGCCAACTGGTTCGTCATGGAGGACTACCACGTGTTCTCTTCCGAAAACCTGACGGACTGGAAGGATCACGGGGTCATCCTGACCCAGACCGACGTTCCGTGGCTGGGGCGCGAATCGTTCGATATGTGGGCCCCCGACTGCGTTTTCAAAAACGGGAAATATTATTTCTATTTCCCCGCCGGGGGCCGGATCGGGGTCGCCGTGGCGGACCGGCCTTTCGGCCCCTTCAAGCCGGAGCCGCAGGCCATCGACGGGGCGCGCGGAATCGACCCCTGCGTGCTCATCGACAAGGATGGCACGGCCTACCTGTACTATTCCATGAACGCCATATTCGTGGCCAGACTGAAAGACAACATGGTGGAGCTCGATTCCCCCGTGCAGCGGATCGAAAACCTGCCGACCAATGGACTCGTGGAAGGGCCCTTCGTTTTCGAACGCAACGGCACCTATTACCTGACCTATCCTCACGAGGTGGACGGCGCCGAGAGGCTGGAATACGCGACCGCGAGCAGCCCGATGGGGCCTTTCGAACCGAAAGGGGTGATCATGGACCGGTCCGCCAGCGGGTGCTGGACCAATCACCACTCCATCGTGGAATACCGGGGCCGGTGGTACCTGTTCTATCACGACCAGGACCTGTCCCCGGAATTCGACAAGAACCGGTCCATGAGGGCGGACTTTCTCTATTTCGAGGAGGACGGCGCCATCCGGAAGGTGATCCCGACCCATCGGGGCGTCGGGATTTCCGATGCCCTCAGGGAAATCCAGATCGACAGGTACAGCGCCGTCAGCCCGGCAGGGACGTCGGTGGCCTTCGTGAATCCCGAGCGGAAGCGGGACGGGTGGAAAGCGGTCCTGGCGGCCCCGGAGGCATGGGTGCAATACGACAGGGTGGACTTCGGGGCGGGGAAGGTGCGCAGCGTCACGGCCAGGACATTGTCGTTGACCGGCGGGCGCGTCGAAATCCGGCTGGACGGGAAGGACGGGCCGCTCCTCGCCGAGGTGGATGTGGCGAAGGGGGCGGACTGGGGCGCGGTCAGGGCTCCCGTTTCCGGGAGCCCTGCCGGGGTCCACAACCTGTTTGTCCTTCTCGAGGAAGGAACGAACGTCGAGATCGACTGGATCCGGTTCGAATGATCCGGGTCAGTCCTTGGGGGCCACGTCGCGCACATCGATAAGCCAGCGGCCGTCGACCCGCACGAGGTCGTTGACTTCACGGCCCGCGGAGGTGACTCCCCTGTCCGACAACGCTCCCATCCAGTAGGCATGGAAGCGGGCGCGGTCCTGGCCGATGAATTCGATGTGGGGGTTCGTCACGACGTGGTAGAGGCGTCCCGCGGGAGCGTCGCCCTGGTTCGCAGCTGCCCTGGCCTCCCCGGACCCCGCTATCATGTTCTTCAGCGCATCGTGCCCCTTGACGCTCATGTTGACTCCCTTGAACTCCCCTTCGGGCGTAAACAGGGCCGCATAGCGCTCCGCGTCCCCCGAGTCGAGCGCCTGGATGTAGTCCCACATCAACTGTTCGATCGCGACGCGGTCCTCGATGCGCGCCGGGTCCTTTCCCGCCGTGCATGAGGATGCAAGAATCAAGGCTGCGAGTGCCGCCGTCGGGAAAACCAAAAGCCGCAATCTGTCCATATCCGCTCCTTTGTCAAGTTTTCTGCACTGAATACCGGTGAGTCGATGATGTGCGCCGATCGCCATGATCTTCGACCAAAAGGCGCTCACAGTCAAGCCGGCGCCTTTGCAGTCGACCGCAGGCACCCGGCGGAAGAGCGGAGGCGTCCGGTCCCGGCGGCCCTTCAGGCTACGCGTCCGCCCGTCACCGTGGCCTTGCCAAAGTTTTTGCGGCGGGCGAAGAAAATCTGCTCGCAGAATGTGGTCAACGACATCTTTTTGTCTTCCGCAAATTCAAAGGTATAAACGGCCGGTTTTTCCAGGGCGGTCCCGTCGCGCATATAGCCGAGGAAATCGTAGTCGAAGCCCACGACCCTGGGATAGCCTGAAAGCTCGGCGTGATTCACGAGGTAATGGCGCTGGAACGTCACCAGCTGTTTGATCAGCCCGGGATCGATCGGGGCGAAGGCGTCGTGCAGAAAGTCCTCGATGACATCAAATACGTGCGCGCTTTGTCCGCGGGCGTGAATGTTGATGACGGTGCGATGAATCAGATTGACGCCGAAAATGTCTACTCCGGCAATCCTGGGATGCTGGATCTCCCCTTCGCGCATCCATTTACTGAAATAGTGACGCGTATCGGCGAGTTCCCTGGCCAGGAACGCATCGCGCTGGATGTACGCATGGAGGCGCTCATAGAAGGTACTGTATTCGATGCCATACCTGTCGAATAGAAAACGACACAGGAAGGTTGTGATGCCGCTTATGTGGAAGGTGTTCATCAGCCAACTAAACAGCATGGCTTCCAGCATGATGTCCCTGGGCATGGCGGAGGTCGCCACGACGACCTTGACGCCTTCGCGCAATCCATCGAGGTTGTTGGCTCCATCGAGGTAGTCATAAACCGTGACGGCCTCCAGTCCATATTCCGCGCGCTGCGTCAGGTTCATCTCCGCATTTTCCAGCAACTGTGCCTGATATACCGTGATTCCGGTGTGATTGCCGGCCTTGAACAATTTCCAGAAATTCTCCTTCCACGTGTCCAAAGTTTCCCCCGGCAAGCCGAGAATGAGTTCGGTGTAGAGCGGAATGCCCTCCCGCTCACACATCCTGAAAACCTCGCTGATTTCATTGATCGCGAGGTTCCTGCGTTTGACGGCCCGCAGTGTGACGTCATTCAGGCTCTGTACGCTCAAATTCAATCCCACCCTGCCGGTTCCCCCCGAAATCAGTGTCTTCACGATATCGATGACTGCAGGCCTCTGATTCTTCGCCCAACTGATGGTATAACTGTTCGGGTAACCGTACCTGGCCTGTACTTCGACCAGCCTTTGCGCGATGGCCTGGTCGCGATCGGGAAACAGGCCAAAGTTGGCATCGGCGATATTGAGGAATCCGCACCGGTTGCGGCCGATCCATTCGAGTTCAGCCAGAACCCGTTCGAGGTCGAATTTCTTGACCTTGTTATGGGTCAGGCTTCCCCAGTCGCAAAACGTGCAGCGATAGGGGCAACCCCGGTTCGTCTCCAGCGTAGTGTTCCAGGTGACATCCGGGTTTGCCTGCAGGATCCTGTCGAAGTAACCCATGAGGTAGGGACTGGGGATATCGTCGAGATCGTCGATGCGCAGGGGGTTGCCCGTGTCCAGCAATCGGCCCCGGCGGTTGACCAGAAGGCCTGGGATGCGTCCCGGGTCGGAACCGGTGAGAAACGATTCCAGCACGCGCTTGAAGGAAATCTCGCCCTCATGCTTGACCATGATGTCGATAAAGGGCCATTTCCTGAAAAATTCCGGTTCCCCAATCGCGGGTTCCGGTCCGCCAAACAGGATCTTGATGTGCGGGTGCAGTTCTTTCAGCCTGCGGGCAAGAGTGTAACTGTAGTTGCGGTTCCACACATGGCAGCTGAAGCCGACTACATCGGCGGTTTCCAATTTTTCAACCGCCGCGTCGATGGAATCCCGTCGCCAGAGCATCTGGCCCAAGTCGTAATGGTCGGCGATTTCGGGGAATTGATGGGCGTAGGACCAGAGTATGCCGACGCTGTAGGGTAGATAGTGAGCGTTGAATTTCTTGGGCCCCTGCTGGAAGTTGACATCCACCAGGCTGACTGTTTTTTTCATTGCCGTCACGGACGATCAGGGCATCGCGGCCGTCACCGACTCGAGCGTCAGGGGCGCCGTCGTGCCGTCCCCGCGACGCAGGGCCGTGAACCCCGCCTCATACAGCATGGTGCGGCACGCCGCCATGTCGCGGCCGCGGTGGCCGCTTGTGTCGGCGGCCATGTCGCGCGGGTTGGCCCCCGTCTCGGCGTAGACGGCGTTCGCCCCGGATACCAGGCCGATCAGGTTGGGCTCGTGAACCGCGATGCTCTGCGTCCCGGTGCGGCCGAGTGCGGCCAGGGCAATCACGGCCACGATCTGGGCCAGCCGCAGTTCGGTAATCTGCCCCCGGTCGGCCAGCGGTGAACCCGGCAGGTAGACCCGCCGCATGGCCGCGTGCTGAAAGCATCCGAAGTCGACGGCGAGGAACATCTGTTCGACCAGTTCCTCCCCCGTGTGCTCCGGCCCGATCGGCTCGCAGCAACAGTAGAAATCGAGGCCTGCCTCCCGAATGACCCTGAAGGTGGATAGACGGGCCTCCGGATCGAGGTCTGTGTCCGTGCCTTCCCGCAGCCGGCGCACGTGATACGCGCCGCTGACCCCGGCTGCCTTGAGTTCGCCGGCCTGGGACGCATCGAAGTCGCCGATGTTGACCACGATACGTGTGTGCGCCGGGACGGCGCGCCGGGCCGCGGCGATGGTCTCCAGCAGATCATCGAAGCGGAAGTCGTGCATCGTCATGAGGAACAGGGCATAGAGGTCCCTGCCGCCGGCGAAGGAGCGGGCCCTGGCGGCGACCTCCTCCGGCGTCAGCCTGGTTTCGGGAAGCCGGGTGTGGTGCTTGCCGAATGCGCAGAATCGGCAGTTGCCGGGGCACGGTGCGGTGGAGACGCCGATCTGTCCCATCAGCAAGGCCTCGTTGTGGAAACGACGCCGCGAGGCGGCCTGCGCGACGGTGCGAACCAGGCCCGCTTCCAGGGAAGCTTCGTGGAAGCCGAGGAGAAACAGGGCTTCATGGCGGTCGATCCGCTCACCGGCCAGGCCCTTCTCCAGTATGGAAATCAGGCGCCTGTTCCGCCTAAAGGTGTCCATGTCCTTTCCCCCTGTAAACCCCTCCGTCGGGCCTCCGTCCGGGGGTGTCCTGTGCCGCATGGATGGCAGGGAGGCCGCTTCAGCGGTCCAGGCAGCACTTCTTGTACTTCAATCCGCTGCCGCACGGACAGGGCGAGTTGCGCCCCAGGCGCCTGGGGCGCCGCTGCATCTCCCGTGCCATGGCGGCTGCGCGCGCGGACAGGTTCTGGTTGAAGACCTGCGACAGCATCGCGTACAATTCCGGGTGTTTGCGCTCCAGGATCCCCGGACGCTCGAAGAAGTATTCGCTGGCGACGGCGAAGAACTCGGCTTCGCTTGTGAGCCCGTAGGCATCGATGTCCGATTTGCCTCTCTCGATCTCGTTCATCTTGCGCCGCACCAGCTCGATCCACGGGCCGATCGCATCCCGCTGGAGCCCCACGGAGGGAATTCCGTCGACGGAGCCGTCCGATTTGTCCACCAGGTGGGCGAACTCGTGGAACCCCACGTTGCGCTTGTCCCGGGAATCGCGGAAGCCGTTCAGGAGGTCGGGCCGGGAGAGGATCATCATCCGGTTCATCGCGCCGGTGCCGACCATGCCGAGCGTGTGCCGCCGATCGCCGTCGAACGCGTACTCATCGTCAAACCGATCGGGATAGACCAGGACTTCGCTGATCTGGTCCCACTCCCACTCGGGGAACCCGAAGATCGGGATGATGGCGCTGGCCGCGACCAGAACCCGGGTTCGGGTATCCAGCCGGAGCTTGATTCCGGTGATGCGCTTCTCGCCGAGAAAGAGCTGCAGTTCGCGGCGGAAACGCTGCCGGTCCTCCGGTTCGAGAGCCCGGAAGAAAACGACTTCGCTCTGCAGGACCGTTTCCCATTCGGGGGGGAACGGCCGGGCCAGAATCGCTTTGCGACGCCGGATCTTGCGAGTGAGGAACGCATGGACCAGGAGCGCGGCCAGGGCCGACAGCGGAATCAAAACCCACAGCGGGATACCCGTGCGCGCCAGGACGAGCGAAAACAGCAGGAATACCATCAGAAACAGCGCCGAGAACAGGACGGCGGTGCGGGCGACTCTTTTTTCCCAAACCGTGGAGAGCGCCTGTCGTTTTATCATCATCCTCGGATTCAAATCTCTCCCCGCTTTCACCGGCGGGATTTTCCGTTTGTGCAGGCTGGGATATCAGAGGGGTCTTTTTCAATCAGCCTGCGGCGCCGCCTTCCACGATAAACACCCGTGCGTCGGAAATCGATGCTAGTCTCCCCGATCTTCGGCTGGAATGCCTGCATTGTCAAGATGGCGGCTTCACTTGTTTTCATGGATTCATCAAAAATTGGATCGTATTCCCATGAAGACACGACACGCCGGGACCCGTCGACCTCGTGAAGGGAGCACAACCCAGAACTTCCATGCCGGATACCGTCATGGGCGGTGCCATGGGATTTGGAAGAAGAATGGGGCCGCCGGACCGAGGAAATGGGTGGGAACCTCAACGATGAAAGCCCCGGAGCGAGGGACCCGGTCCCTTGCAGGACCGGGCCGCCCCCGTCGCCCCGGCAGCCGACCTGCCCAGCAATATTATGACGGTGTGTTAAAAATCCGTGTTGATCGGCCCGATCTTCGGTTAAAATGCCCCCATGGTCAAGAGGATGCATTCCCAGCCTGCATGATGGGGATCACCGGAAGAGGGGAGGGGGAAGGGAATACGGGCTTCAGGATGGAAAGGGCAGCTGATTCTGACTATCCTGCTGAAATGGTTGGAGTTGCGATGATTTTTGCGAGATCCGACCGTGGGCTGTCAGGAGCTTAGGCCTCAATATTTCCCCGATCGGGATGGAGAAAAAACGAGGGTGATGCGTCGGCATCCAGCTCCAGCTGCGACTTTAGTGGCGGGGATCGATCTCTCGGGTTTACATGCTTGGTATTTAATTTCTCTTTGAAGGAGGATCAGGAATGAAACGGCATTTGATGATTGCTGCGATAGGGGCCCTCTGCATCGGCCTGTTTTGCAGCCTGCCTGCTTTGACTCAGGCACAGGGGAAAAAGGCGGCCTCGACCGCCGAGAAGATCACCGTGCTCAATCCGATGGGAACACCGCCGCCGATAACGGCAAAGCAGATGGCCCAGCCGCTGTCCACGCTGGACGGCAAAACGCTCTACCTGGTCAACACGGGTTTTCCCAACACGGAACGCCTGATGGAAGAATACAAGAAGTGGTTCCAGGCCAACTACCCCAAGACCACCATCGTGGACCAGAGAACCGGCATGAGCAACCTCACGCCGGCACTGAAGAAGGAACTGCAGGAGAAGGCGGATGCGGTGATCTTCGCCCTCGGGCATTGAAGTGTCTGCGCGCCCGGGGCGGTTCGCCTCGCAATCGAAGTTCAGTCAGATCTGAAAAAACCGGCGGTGCCCGTTCTCCTGTCGGAGTTTGAAGAACAGGAAACCGAAGTGGCCATGCTGGCCGGCATGCCCAATGTCCGGATTCACTATATCCGTGGTCCGATCTGGGCAAAAACGAACGAACAGATCAAAAAGCAGGTCATCGAGGGGAAGAGCCCGGTTACGGGGAAGCCCGCCATGGCCGAGATGGTGGAGATGCTTACCAAACCCCTGACCGCCGAAGAGAAGAAAACGGGGGAACTCAGAAGAGACAGGGGCCCGGCCACGTATACCGGCACGGCGGATGAGCTGCAGAAATTGTACCTGGAAAAGAGATACACCGATTTCATGCCGATCATTCTTCCGACCGAAGAAAAGGTCGAGGATATGCTGAAAGGTACCAGCCACGCACCCGATGAAGTGGTCGGCCGCATGAATCCCGGATCCGACGCCGGCGATACCTGGACCTATACGGTCAAGGATTGTGCCGTCAATGCGGTCATGGCGGGAGCCAAGCCGGAATATTTCCCGCTCATCCTGGCCATAGCATCGGGCAACCAGACATCCATCAATATCTCCGATAATGGTTTCGCATCCGCCGCCGTGGTGAACGGCAGAATCCGCGACGAAATCGGGCTCAACTACGATGTCGGCGCCGTGGGACCCTATGCCCACGCGAATGTCGCGATCGGAAGGGCCTGGAACCTCATTTCCATAAACGGCGGAAACTGCGGAAAGATCGGCACGACCTACATGGGCACCGTCGGCAACGCGCAGAACGCCCTCGCCACCATCATTGCCGAAAATGAAGAGGCCTCTCCTTTCGAGCCGTTCGCCGTCAGGAGATCCAACTCGCGGGCCGGCAGCGGTTACGGTTTCGGCAACGCCCCGGGCGGCGCCTCCCCCAAGTACAAGAGAGGCGACAATGTCGTCACCTTGCTGAGCGGATGGGGCGTTCTTTCCGCGGCGAACTGGAAGGTCAACGCCTGGCAGTCGCTCATGGACTATCCCAAGATCATCAAGGGCATCTATGAACAGCAGAATCCCGGTCTGTTCGGGACCTTCATCATCCTGAGTCCGCCGATCGCCAATTTCGTCAAGGACGCCGGATTCGACACGGTGGAAGCCCTGAACAAGTACGTCACGCAGCCGGACCCGGCGGCCAAGGCCGCGGCTCCGGCGGCGAAGCCCGGAGGCCGCGGCGGCTTTGGCATGATGGGGGGCGGCATCGACCTCATCGTCACCGGGGCGTCCAACAACAACTACTGGATGGCCGGCGGCCTGAGACCCGGCCAGGCGATCGACATCGACAAGTGGCGGTAGGCAGTCGTTAATCGTCAGTCGTTCAGTCGGCAGCGGGTTGTACGGCCCGCTGCCGACTTTTTTTGGTGCGCCCGGCAGGGCGCACTCCTGATATGGAACGACCTGTCAAGTAATGGGCATTAAACCCTATAGAGCTTTTGCCTTTCCGGTGAAGCAGAGCAGGCGGCAGTCGAGACTGCTTTTGCGACGGT
>JAAYCX010000002.1 GCA_012729555.1 Acidobacteriota bacterium | reverse complement strand
TTTCGGTCACTTGATACGGCATGTCCGGCTCCTGTTCCCGTTAGAATCCCTTGTCCTGCCACATGCTCCAGTCGATCCGGTCGCGGGCCTCCTTGGGCAGCAGCTGCGGGAAGAATTTTTCCGTGTGTACGGGCCCCTGGTTGATCTCCATGAAGAGGAAAGGCCGGTCGATCCGGAGCGGCCTCCAGGGCGAGTGGATGAAGTTCGGCGGGATCCAGATCACGGTCGATTCCGTGAAGGTGTGCCGCTCCAGCTCCGGCCCCATGTACATCTCCACTTCCGCGCCGAGGTCCATGGGGTTCTTGGGGTCGTTGCCGACGTGGATGAGGAGTTCGGCGTACTTGTGGATATGGGGGGGGTGCCCCGCGTAAGGGTAGTCCCCCAGGACATCGGCGAAACCCGGCTCCACCCAGTGGATCAGGTAGAAATTGGACCCCTTCGCCATGCCGTCGTCCATGCGCGCCAGGATCGGCCGGGGATCCGGCACGACGGGCGTGTTGAGGCCGTACTTGATGAAATATTTGTCGTACTTTCCTTCCGTCATGATCCCCCCCGTGGAGTGGCCCGAAGAACTGAAGCCATCCTAGCACCCCCGGTGCCGCGACCGCAACAGGAGGGTTTGGCTCATCGAAGCCCGTTGCATGTTCCGGCAAAAACGGCTATGTTCGTCGCCATGCGGGTCCGCGTGCGGCCGATCAGCGGCGACGCGTCGCGGGCCCATCAAAGGGAGGTGCTCCTTGACCCGAAAGAGACATTTCGCATTCCTGGCGTTTTTCCTGATCGCCGTCTGCTCCGCGGCGTATTCCGCCGAAAAAATCAGGGTATTGAACCCGACTCCGCCCAACCGGATGGTCGATCGCGTGCCGCTCGCGCCGCGGCTCGGTTCGCTGGAGGGGAAGACGATCTTCCTGGTGGATATCGGCTGGGGGGGCGACAACGCCGCTCCCAGCGTGTATGCGGAAATGAAGGCGTGGTTCGCCCGGAACATGCCGAGCGTCAAAATCGAGGTCCGCAAGGTCAAGGGCTTCTATATGCAGGACCAGACCGAACTCCTCAAGGAGATCTCCGAAAAGGGGGATGCGGCCATGATCGGGATCGCCGGTTGAGACAGCTGCATATCGGCCGTGAGCCGAAACTGCAAGCAGCTGGAACAGCAGTACGGGATCCCCGCCGTCGGGAGTTCGGCATCCAATATCATCAAGTATGCCCATGGTCACGATTTCCTCTATACCAGCGGCTCCCCCATCCGCTACATCGCCTTCCCCTTCCCGGTGGCCGGGCAGCCTCAATCGGTGCACCACAAGTATGTTTTCGAACGCAGGGACGTCGTCAGCGGAAAACCGATGATGCAGGCGTTCATCGACGCGCTCACCGCCCCGCTGACCGAGAGCGAGAAATACAAGGGACCGGCGCCCGATCCCGACCCGGCCGAATCGCGCTTTCTCGGGCCGGACACGGAGGAGAACCTGCAGCGCCTCTTCAAGGAGCTGGATTACACGGACTATCTCCCCGTCATCCTTCCGACCGAGGAGCGCGTGGCGGACATGCTGAAGGGGACGTCCCACCGGCCGGAGGAGGTCATCAAGGTGCTGGACTGGCCGGGGGGCAGGCGCGAGGTGACCGTGGAGAGAGTCGCGATCTGTGCGGTCATGGCGGGGGCCAAGGTGGAATACCTGCCGGTGATTCTCGCCCTGGCCAATCACATCCCTTTCGGGAACTCCACCTCCTCGATGGCCAACATGGTCCTGGTCAACGGCCCCATCCGCGAGGAAATCGGGATGAATTCGGGCCACAACGTCATGGGACCCCATAACGAGGCGAATGCGACGATCGGCCGCGCCTACACCATCATGTCGAAGACGATCGGCGGCCTGCACAGCAAACAGACCACCTGGAGCACCCTCGGGAGCACCATGCAGTACAACAACGTCTGCATCGCCGAAAACGAGGAGGCCCTGCCCGCGGGATGGAAGCCGTTCCACGTGCAGGCGGGGTTCAAGCCGAACGAGAGCGTGATCACGGTGGCGACCGGGTGGTCCTACATCTCCAGCGTCACGGAGGCCAAGAGGGAATACCCCGTCCACATGTGGATGGGGGATTACATGAAGGCGCTCACCATGGGGTCCGCCACCGTCATCATGGACCCGACCGTCGCCGAGCTCCTCGAGGACGCCTACGGTTTCGGGAGCAAGGAGCAGCTCGGCAAGTGGTTTGCGGAGAATGTCGAAAAGACCGATTACGCTTCCGGCCGGAAGGTCAAGCCGTTCGGCGAAGCCTCGGTCAACATCATCGTCACCGGGGGCGGCGGCCAGACGACGTGGTTCGTGACCGATTTCATGATGAGCCGGAACATGGTCCTGGCGGGGGGGAGCACCAGCATCGACGACTGGCGCTAGCTGGTCCTTTGAGAAGCACGCCATCCCCGCACTTCCGTCCGCGCGGGGATGGCGTGCCGTCCGTCTGAGGCCACAGGCCGATTTTTATTCGGCGGTGGCTTCCGCCTGGAGTTTCTCCATCTCGTTCTCAATGCCTAGTTTCCGCGCCCAATCATGAAGATAATCGTGATCCAGCTTCCCGTGCTGCACTTCATAAACGCGAACAGCATCGATGAATTGTTTCTGACTTCCCCCCGACATTTTTGACCAGCGCAGTTTCATCAATATGGTGTCCTCCGGGGAGGACACGGCAAGGCGCATCCCGAGCACCTCTTCGAAATATCTTCGATGGAAACGTGAACTGTCGAACGCCGTCTCCGTCAGGATCCAGAAATCGACCTTGTCTCCCGAGCGCACGTCGATCAGGTTGGCCATACCCCTGGAGGAGACCGCATGGAGGACAGCATCCTGATCCAGATAGTAATCGGGTGGAGGGAAAGATCTGCTGAGTGCCGGGACTTTTGACCTTGGAAGGTCGATGATCAGGTCGATATCATGTGTGGAGCGAGGTTCCCCCTGCAGACTCGATGCGATGGAGCCGGTGACCATATATTCAATGTCCAGCCGGTTCAGAGTGAGAACTACCTTTTCTAGAAGCTTCTGTTGTGACACTTGCCCAGCCGCTCAAGGAACAAAGCGTGGAACTTCTTTTCCTCCATGTCCGGGAATCGTCGGCGCAATCCATGAAGAAAGAGCTGCTTTGAGAACTCCGTCAGTTCGAAGGCTTTCGCGAGCCTTTGCTCAGGCGACATGCGGCGCAATGCACGAATATACATTGTGTGATTCGGCCGCTCCTTGATGTTTCCCATGCTCATGGATGCATTATAACCATGTACTGGGGAAAATACGAAAGCTTGTGATCGGGACCCTGGAACCGGGACAATGTCCGGCGGCATATGCCCATGCGGGGATCCTATCCGTCGGCGGACAACCGCTCCCACGCCGCCCGGGCGGCCGCCATGCGGCGGGGTTCGCCCACGCGCCGGGCGCGCCAGAGGAGGTTGTGGGGTGTCACCGTGGGGGGGACGAATTCGACCACCTCGGTTTCGTACCCGGCGGCCTCGAGGCGCCAGGTGCGCTCGGCGTCCACCAGGGCCTGGATGAAGCGGCGGCGGACCGGGGCGTGCCGGGGGATGTCGAGCGCGGCCGCCCGGCGCTCGGCCAGGGCAGAGGCGCGGACCGCCCGGCTGGTGCAGCAGGGGACCACGAGGAGCACGCGGGCGCGGCAGGAGACGGCCCTGTCGATGACGGCGTCGGCGGCGTCGCCGCAGGCATGGAGCGCGGTGACGATGGAAGGCTCCGCGGGCCAGGCCGCGGCGTCCCCCACCTCGGCCCTCAGGCAGGTGACGGGGATCCCGGCCTCGAGCCGCTCCGCCGCGCGGCGGCTGGCCTCCACCCGGCGCGGATCCCGCTCCAGGGTGACGACCGAGGAGGCGTCTCCCCGGGGGGCCAGAATCAGCTTCGCCGCGAGCAGGCCGACATACGATTTCCCCGCCGCCGCGTCGAGGAGCAGGAGCCCTTTCCTGCCGGAGAGGCGGGCGACGGCCCGCTCGATCTCGATAAGCATCGCGGCCGTCTCCACGGCCTTGCGCCGGTCCTCGCGCCGGAGCGAGGCCCCCTCGGCGGCGACGTAGAGCCGGTCGAGCCACTGTTCGGTTTCGGTGAGAAATTTTTGCATCGATCTCCTCGCCCGCAAAATTCCGCGCGGATTTTGAACCTTCCGCCGCCCCGGATATCCTATAATAGCAGTAATGATTGCGTCTCCCCGCCGAAGGGGGCCACCGTCGCCGGAGGAACCACCATGAAACCACTCCCGGCAGCCGTTTTGCTTTGCCTTTGTGCCGCCGCGCCCGCGCAGCAGTCGGTCGACATCCGGCCGGGAAGCATAAAACAGATCGAGGGGGAGGTCTATCTCGGCGACGTGCGGCTCCCTCCCCGTCCCGCCCGCCCGGTGGTGGCAGCGGAGGGGGAGGTGCTCCGAACCGGGGAGGGGAAGGTCGAGGTGCAGCTCGGCCTCTGGGCCACCCTCTGGATGGGCGCGCGCTCGAGCCTGCGCCTGGAGGACCCGGACTATGACCGCATGAGGTTAACCGTCCTCGGGGGATCGGCCATCGTTGAAATCATCGAGGGGGGACCGGGCGCGACACTTACCGTCCACCTCGGTGCCGCCGCCGTGGAATGCCGGGAGGCCGGGGTGTACCGCCTCGACGCCGGGGCCGGGCGGGTGCGCGTCTATGACGGGAAGGCGCGGGTCCTCCTCGGCGAAAAATCGGAAACGTTGAAGAAGGGGCGTTCCGCCGACCTGGCCGGGGGGTTCAAAACCGCGAAGTTCGACCGGAGGCGGGGGGACGCGCTGCAGCACTGGGCCGCCTGGCGTTCGGACCTGCTCTATGACCGGATCCGGGACGAACGCCTGGCGGAGCGCATGCGGCGCCAGGCGGAAAGCGCGCGGCAGCAGGCGCGGATCGAGGCCGAGGCGCGCTCCCGCATGTACCTCGAGCAGTCGCTGCGGCAGGCCGAGCAGCAGATGCGGCTGATCGAGCAGCAGTTGCGGGACCAGACGCGATGAGGTTTCTTCGGGCGATCTGCTGGATCCTTTTGATCGGCCTCCCGGCCGGCGCGCAGCAGACTGTCAACATCATGCCGGGATACGTCAGCTTCGCCCGAGGCGGGGCCTCGCTCGACGGGATACTGCTGGTTTACGATTTGGGCCGGGCGCAGTATGTCCGTGAGGGTCAGCGGCTCGTCACGGGCGACGGAAGGGCCGAAATCCAGTTGGGGCTATGGGCCACGCTCTGGATCGGCGAACGGGCAGAGGTGCGTTTTGAACGCCTGGGTCACGACCGGGCGAGCCTCCGGGTGGAGCGGGGGAGGGCGTGGCTCGAAATCGTCGACGGCGACGAGCCCCCGGTGCTGGAGCTTCATTTCGGGGACGCCTCCGCCGAGACCCGCGAGCCGGGACTCTACCTCCTGGAGGGGGATCCCTTCCGTCTCGGCGTCTACGCCGGAAGGGCCGAGGTCCGCCGGGGGGGCAAAACAAAAAAGGTGAAGGCGGGGAAGGCGGCCGATTTCGTCCGCGGGATCGGGGTCTACCGGTTCGACCGGGAAAAGAAGGATGCGCTGCGCGTCTGGGTGGATTACCGATCCCACCTTCTCTACGGCAGGATCAAGCTCGCCCGGGCGGAGCGGCTCCTGCGGCAGCGCCTGGAAAACCAGAAGGCCCAGAATGCGCGCGAGGCCCTGTCGCGGTCGGCCGCCGCCCGGCAGATCTACATTCCCGTTCCACCGCCTCCAACTCCGCCGCCCCCGGAAATTCATGTCCCACCCCCGGTCAAATGACCGCGGATTTCCCAATAATAGTTCTTTCCCGGCAGCCTGGGCCTACCTGGTATGATCGATAACGGAGTATTCGTCCAGATGCGGGAGATCAAACAACCCGGGGTCGGGTTCTGCGTCCACGGTCAATTCGGTCACCCTGCTTATGCGGATCATCTTCCTGCCGCCATCCACCTTCATTTCGCGACGGTGGTACAGCGGGTATCCCAATTCCAGATCGATCCAGAGTTCACCCCCCTGCTCCGGATTCAGCATTACGGCGCAGGGTCGGCCCAGATATTCCTTCCGCGGCAATTCCGGGTTTGGCCTGGTTCCTCCCGATTTGAAGCGGAGCCGCTGGATCATCACCGTCCTGTTCCCGTCATCGATCACATAAACCTGATCCGTGCCAGCGTTCTCGATGATCCTGACGGGATGTTCGATCTTTCCCGTGGTCGAATCGATCACCGTCCCCTTGGTATAGGTGCTTCCCTCAGAGCCGCGAAAATAGGATTCGGTGATGGATTGTTCGTTTTCCAGTGATCCGTCAGGTCCGAAGAGCTGCTGAATGCGCTCGATCTTGGCGTGAAAAGGAAGGATGGTGTCCTGGGAATGGGTGGTTTTTTCTAAAGCGGAGACAAGGGTGACAACAACAAAGCATGCAAATGCCAATGTTTTGATAGTCTTCATGTTAATCACCTTTATGCGCAGGTTTCGGAACACTGCTCCCATGGTGCAGTGCCGTAGCAGCCCGTGCAATATTTGTACTGGAGACAATCCCCGTATATCACCACCACTTCAACACAATATGTGAAAAAGCAGGTGTCGGATCTCCAATAACTGGTTATGCCGCTGCATAAATGGCAAAAGTTGCTAAGAGCTTCGTCACAGGGACCGTAATATTGGGCTTGGCCCTCAGGGGCAAAGGACAACGGCAGACAGATCAGCGAAAGACAGAGAAGAACGCGAGTAAAGCGTGACTTGCTTTTCATTTGACCTCCTCGTGAGGGTTACAAGGAAGCTAAGGTGGAGAACTACAATTTTTCAAATTTTATATAATAATTGCGGTCGATGCAAATTTTCTTTTGCAGATTCTGCAATTCAGACATTGGGAGCCTCCCGCCGCCTCCGTGGCGGGTTTCTAAGATGAGCCGGGGGATTCCTGGTTATCAGATTGCCTTATTCGAGTTGGGGGGGGCAGGCTTTCGCCGCGAGGGTTTTAACAGGATTATTGAATATTCCGAAGGGGTAACGGACTTTCAACTGTCCGGTTGCGATCGTCAGGAGTTTCGTAATCCCGAACGAGCCAATATAGTCTCATTTCTTGAATTGCATCTACTGTGGTCGCCATTGAACATGGCATGCTTCCGCGACTAAAACCGATTGGAGTTCCATGCACGCATACGTCAAGGCAATGAAGACCCTTTTCGAGCAGAACGCCGATCCGGCACAGGCTCCTGCCATGAAGCAGTATATGCGGGGCCAATTCGAATACCTGGGGATCAAGACGCCGCAGAGGGGGGCGCTGCTGAAGGAATTTCACGCCGGGCGTCCGCTCCCCGAAATCGGGGAACTGGACGCGGTCCTGCGGGAGCTGTGGGGGCTGCCCGAGCGCGAGTTCCAGTATGCCGGGATCGCTCTGCTGGGGCGGTTCGACCGGAGGCTCCCGTCCGGGTTC
>JAAYCX010000001.1 GCA_012729555.1 Acidobacteriota bacterium | reverse complement strand
GGTTTACGAAATATGGTCCGGGATATTTAGGAAACTGTTGCTCTATCCACCTGAGCTACAGGCGCATAAGGGATTGACCCAGAGAGAGTAGCACGGGCGGGGGAGGTCTCAAAGTCCCTTTTTGCCCCCCGGCCCGCGGGGAGGCCGCCTTCCGCGGCGGCTTTGGGCGGCCGCCGCGGAAGGCTTATAAGAAGAACAGAATCAGTCAATTACCCTGGTCCGTCCCCGATTACGCCAGGACCCGGCCGGGGCGGTAGTCGGCCTTGAGGGCGGTGCGGTATTCCAGGCGCCGGATCTTCCAGCCCGCGTCGGTTTTCACGCAGGACAGCGTGCAGCTGCCGCGCTCCCACCGCCGCACGATCCCCTCGCCGTGCAGGCGCGCCATGGCCACCAGGGAGGAATCGCCCGTCATCGGCTCGCCCACCTGCATGGAGAAGGGGAAGCGCCCGGAGGCCGTAGTGCGGTCCTTCGCGACCTCCACGGCCGTCTCCAGTTCGGGAAGGCCGGGTTCGAATCCCGGCGCCGGCTCGATCTTTTTTCCGGTGCGGCCGGCGGCGAACCGCTCGCAGTAGAGGCGGCGCACCCCCTCGCTGCCGCTGAAGAGGCTGCCGCCGAAGACCACCTCGGCGTCCTCGGTGAACATCGCGGCCACATCCTCGTAACGGCCCCGGTCGAGGCTCGACTCGTAGGCCAGGTGCAGCCGACGGACATTTTCCGCGTCCTCGAGGTTCCCCACCCGGCGCTTGAGAAGGCCGAGCTGGTCGCCGCCGGACGACGGAGCGGAGGTGCGGGAAAATCCCGCCGCCGCCGACGCCGCCACCGCGGAAAGGGCGGCCCCCGTCTTGCGGATGAAGGAGCGGCGGCTGCGGTCCGGCTTATGTCGGTCGATGGTGTCTGAAGTCCTTTGCGTTCTGGTCATCCTATACTCCTTTCGCCTTCGGTCCGAGGAAGTGCTTGATGTCGTACCCCCCGAGGTCGCGCGCGATGGCCCCGATCAGGCCGAAGCTCACCCCCCGTTCGCCTCCGGAAAAACCGAAGCCGATGGCGCGCTTGGTTTTTTCGTTCTCGATGATGCAGGTCTCGGCGCCGTTGCACGCCTCCTCGACCAGGTCGAAGATGTACACCCCGTCCCGGAGCTTCACGTAAAGGGCCGGGGCGCACCACTGCATGCCCAGCGTCTGGTTCGCCGTGTAGATCGTCCACGAAGAGGAATGCGCCGTGGTGTACAGGTGCATGGACGTCATCTGGTCGGAATAGGTGCGGGTGAATCCGCGGCCGACCAGCTCGTCGGTGAAGCCGTGGCGCACGTACCTCGGGGCGTTGACCCCTTCCATTTCGGCGGCGCCGAAGACGGCGCGGTAGGACACCTCGTTCCCGTAATACTCCGTCCCCATCCAGGAGAGGATGGCCGTGGTCAGCCCGTTGGTCAGGTCCAGGGCGATCCGGCGGCAGGAAACGGGATTGCTCCCGGTGACGATGTGGCCGAAAAACACCAGTTTTTCGTCCGCCTCGAACGCCCGGTAGGTCTCCTTCTGCCACGCGGTCGTCCCCTCCTTGCGCCATTGGAGGTTATAGATGTCGAGGACCTTGTACTCCCACCCGGGCCCCTCGTTGTCGTAGCGGAGGGTGAACTCCTTGCCGACGAGCAGGTCGCTGAAGGGGAGGAGGTGGCCCCCCATCATCCCCGCCTGCTGCTGGGGCGCGTTGGGGTCGCCGGTGAAGGTGACGGTGCTCTTCTCCGCCGCCCGCTGGACCTCTTCCGGCGTCATGTTCTTGAAGGTCCTGCCCGGGCGGTACACGGTGCGCTGCCCCTTGGGCGGCGGCCCCGCCGGAGCGGCCTTGGCGGCCTTGGCCGGGGCCCCGCCCATGGCCAGGTTGACCGTCTTGCCGTGCTCGTCGAAGGGGGCCAGCGACGTCAGCTGGCCGACGATCTTCCCCGCTCCGCGGTACATGTAGTATTCGAGTTCGTCCTTTTCGTTGAAGCCGAGCCGCATCCCCACCTGGGTCTCCGTGAACAGGTCGAGGAGGTAGAGGGTCATGATGCCCGAAAACTCGCATTCGGTCCGGTCATAGATGACCAGGTTGTCGTTGACCAGGATGTAGTCCGACGGGCTGCAGTAGCTGAGATCGTCCGCGTGCCGGGTGACCTCGATGAAGTTGGAGGAGATGATCGAGGGATAGAGGTCGATGGTTTCGATCCCCGTGTCCTGCTTCCAGTACATGCCGGTCCCTTCGAGCCGGTTGGTGAAATGGTGCCGCTCCTCCGGGGCCTTTTTCCCGGCAACGTCGACGTAACCGAACCAGACCTGGCGCTGGACTTCCCGGTCATCGAGTTGCTGCCCGGACGGGTCCTTGCCGCCCGCGAACCACACCTCGAAGACGGTCGCGAGGTGGCTCTTGAGGTCGACGAAGACGTTGAACCCCTTCAGGGTCCCGGGGACCATGTGGGAAAAGAAAACCATCTGTTTCAGTTCGAGCGCGCCGTAGGCCGCCTCGGCGGCGGAGGCGTTCCCTTCGGCCAGCGTCAGGCGGTTGGCGCTCTTGAACGCGTAGTGGAGCACCGGGCCGTCGTCGGTCACGATCTTGAGGCTCTTGCCGGCCAGCACGCCCGAAAGCTGCGACGCGCTCTTCGGCCCGGCCGCGGTGGCGGCGAGTTTGCGTGTCACCTGGTCCTTGGAAAGCTTGGTGTACTTGAATCGGTGCATCGGTATGTTCATCATCGGCTGATTTCCTCCAAATTTGGTGTCCTGTCCCGGTTCCCCGGCGGATTCACGCATCCGCGCGCCTGGGTGGGAAATCCTTTATCCAGCTCCAATCCGGCAAAATTGCGGGGAAGGATTCCGTTCCCTCAAAATATCCTTTGATCCGTAGAAGATACATTAAAAAGGGGGAAAAGGAACCAACTTTTTCCGGGCCGGGCCCCTCGCGCGGCAGCCATGGGGCCGGGAGGGCCGGAAAAGCGAAAACCCGCCGGACGGGCGGGTTTTGCGGTCTTTGACGGGGCCGGCGAAAGAGCGCCTAGGCGCGCAGCTTCCTGACGGCGGCGTCGAGGTTGGCGAACAGCTCCGCGATCTTCTCGGTCAGGGACGCCTAACCGCGCAGCTTCCGGATGGCGGCGTCCAGGTTGGCGAACAGCTCCGCGATCTTCTCGGTCAGGGACGCCTAACCGCGCAGCTTCCTGACGGCGACGTCCAGGTTGGCGAACAGCTGCGCGATCTTCTCGGTCGGGACCGCGGAGAAGGCGAGCCGCACGAGGCCGACCAGGACGATGACGCCGGTGGCGTACCCGGCGATCAGCTCCCTGCGGAGCGCCTCCAGGTCGACCCCTTTCGGCCGGACGCACATGAAATAGCCGGAATTGAAGGGCATGACATCGAAGCTGTCGGCGTATTCCGGGTGCGCCCGGAGCACGGCCTTGATCTCGCGCACCCGCCCGGCCAGGGTTTCGTATTTCGCCTTCTTCTGCGCGGCATAACCGGGGTCGGTGTAGGCCCTGAGCAGGATCGCCTGGGAGAGGCAGGGGGCGTTGGAGATCGTGCCCCGGACGGCCCCCGCGGCCTTGTCCTCGAGCGTCCGGAGGTGGGACTCGGCCGCGCCCGCCGAGCCGAAGGTGACGAAACCGACACGAAAGCCCCAGACGTAGTCCTCCTTGGTGGCCCCGTCCAGTTTCACGCCGAGCACGTTCGGGTGCAGGTCGGCCAGGGCGCTGAAGAGCGACTCGCGGGCGACTCCCTCCTCGTAGACCAGGCCGAAATAGGCGTCGTCGAGCACCACGACCACCCGGCTGCCCGCTTCCGCCGCGTCCCGGATCGCCCCGACGAGGGCGTGGTACTCCTCCACCGTCGGGGTATAGCCGGTCGGGTTGTTGGGAAAATTGAGCAGCACGATCCGCTTGCCCGGCTTCCCTTCGCCGAGGGCGCGGGAGAAGGCTCCCACGTCGAAGCCCCCGCCCGTGAAGGTGTTGTAGAACTTGAAGGCGGCGCCGTAGGTCTCGCCGAAAACGAGCTCGTAGTTGTCCCAGTAGAGGTCGGGGATCAGGATCTCGTCCCCGGGGTCGACGAAAAGGTAGCCCGCGACCGAAAGCGCGTGGGTCAGCGCCGCGGTGACCACCGGCTTGCTGAACCTCTTGCCCCTGAGCCCCGGGTTCTTGGTCTCGAGCAGCCGGCCCCACTCCTCCCGCAGCTTCGGCAACCCGAAGCTGGGGGCGTAGAGAAAGGATTCGGAGGGGACGTTGACCAGCGCCTCCATGCACTCGAGCGTCAGCGGGGATCCGTCGTTCTCGAAAGCGGTGCCGATGGTGGCGTTGATCGAGACCCCCTTCGCCTCCGCCGTCTGCCCCAGGATCCCCTTGTGGGGGAAATAGATGGCCTTGCCCCGCTCGGACAACATCGCCAGCAGCTGCGGCGCGCCCGCTTCCAGGTCCCGGTTCATCGCCGCGGCGAGTGGGTTGTGCTCTTTCATGCGCGTTCTCCTATCGGAGCCTGTTTTCCAGCTCCTCGAGCAGCCGGGCCAGTTCCCTGGGGAGCCTGGCCCCGAATTTCGGGTAGTGGCTGGCCTTGATGTTCTCGAGCTCCCGGCGCCAGCCGGCGGCGTCCACCGTCAGAAGCTCCTGCATCTCTTCGGCCCGGACCTTTTCGGGCCGCTCGATGGCATCCACCGTCGGGAGATAGCCGATCGGGGTCTCCACCCCCTTGCCCGTCCCGTCGCAGCGCTCGAAAATCCACCGGAGCACCCGGCTGTTCTCCCCGTAGCCGGGCCAGAGCCACTTTCCTTCCGCGGTCTTGCGGAACCAGTTCACCATGAAGAACTTCGGCTGCACCGCTTCCGGCGTTTTCTTTCCCATCCGGATCCAGTGGGCGAAATAGTCCCCCATGTGGTAGCCGCAGAAGGGGAGCATGGCGAAGGGGTCGCGCCGGACCTTGCCGATATTGGCGTCGATCGCCGCCGCGGTGATCTCCGACCCGATGATCGACCCGAGAAAGACCCCGTGGTTCCAGTCGAACGACTGGGTCACCAGCGGGACGGTGCTCGGGCGGCGGCCGCCGAAGAGAAAGGCGTCGATCGGCACCCCCTCCGGGTCCTCCCACTCGGGGGCGATGGAGGGGCACTGGGCCGCGGGGGCCGTAAAGCGGGAATTGGGATGCGCCGCGGGGGGCTGGGCCTTGTCCTTCTTGTTCTGTGCCCAGGCATTCCCCTTCCAGTCGACGAGAGTGCCCGGGGCGTCGTAGCCGATCCCCTCCCACCAGACATCCCCGTCCTCCGTGAGCGCGACGTTGGTGAAGATGGTGTTGCTCTCGAAGGTGCGCATGGCGTTCGGGTTCGATTCCATCGAGGTCCCCGGGGCCACCCCGAAAAATCCCGCCTCGGGGTTGATGGCGCGCCAGCGGCCGTCCTTCCCCTGCTTCATCCAGGCGATGTCGTCTCCGATGGTCTCGACCTTCCAGCCGGGGATGGTGGGGACCAGCATCGCCAGGTTCGTCTTGCCGCAGGCCGAGGGAAAGGCGGCGGCGATGTACTTGACCTTGTCCTCGGGACTGGTGATCTTCAGGATGAGCATGTGTTCGGCCAGCCACCCCTCATCCCTGGCGATCACGGAGGCGATGCGCAGCGCCAGGCACTTCTTTCCGAGCAGGGCGTTGCCGCCGTAGCCCGAGCCGAAGGACCAGATCGCCCGCTCCTCGGGGAACTGGGCGATGTACTTCCGTTCCATCGGGGCGCAGGGCCAGAGCCCGCCGTCGTCCTGGCAGGAGAGGAGCGGCTTTCCGACCGAATGCAGGCAGGGGATGAACTCCCCCGAGTCGCCCAGCACTTCCAGCACCCGCTTCCCCACCCGCGTCATGATGTGCATGTTGGTGACGACGTAGGGGGAATCGGTGATCTCCACCCCGATCTTGGCCATCGGGGAGCCGATCGGCCCCATCGAAAAGGGGATGACGTAGAGCACGCGCCCCCGCATGCAGCCCGTGTAGAGCTTTTTGAGCGTGGCTTTCAGTTCGGCGGGATCGATCCAGTTGTTGGTCGGCCCGGCGTCGTCCTGGGACCTGGAGGAAATGTAGGTGCGGTTCTCCACGCGCGCCACATCGGATGCTTCCGAGCGGAACAGGAATGAATTGGAGCGCCTGGAGAGCGGCACGGCAACGCCCCCATCCACCGCGATTTTCATTATGGAGTCGTACTCCGCCTTGGACCCGTCGCACCAGACCACGCTGTCCGGCTGCGTCATGCGGGCCATCTCTTGTACCCACGCCAGGAGCCTGGCGTGTTTTGTTGGAGCAGTCATGAAATTGTCCTTTCCTGAAAAGAGCGATTATAATCCTTTAGCCCGCCCGGTCAAGGGAAGGGGCCCGCTCCCGCCGGTTTTGCTTCACCGGCCGATCCGGTGTTGGTATCCTTGGAGACAACGGAACCGAAACCTGCCTGAAGGAGGCGATCGATGGATTTGGCCAGACTGGAACTTGACGGGAAACAATACGAGCTCCCCATAGTCGTCGGGTCCGAGGGGGAACGGGGCATCGACATTTCCTCCCTCCGCAACTCGACCGGGCACATCACGCTCGACGACGGCTACGGCAACACCGGCTCCTGCGTGAGCCGCATCACCTTCATCGACGGGGAGAAGGGGATCCTCCGTTACCGCGGCATCCCGATCGAGGAACTCGCGGTGAAGTCCACCTTCGTGGAAACCGCCTACCTGCTGATCTGGGGGAAGCTCCCCACCTACGACGAATTGAAGGATTTCTCCGACCGGCTCACCCGGAACGAAATGCTCCACGAGGACATGAAGTTCCATTTCGAGGGGTTCCCCGCCAACGCCCACCCGATGGCCATCCTCTCCTCGATGATCAACGCCGCCGGCTGCTTCTTCCCGCAGACACCGCGGCCCGAGGACGAGATCTTCGCCATGCAGGCGGCCCGCATCATCTCCCAGGTCCGCACCATCGCCGCGTTCGCCTACCGCAAGTCGCTGGGGCTCCCCGCCATCTACCCGAAGCCGACCTACAAGTACACCGCCAACCTCCTGCACATGATGTTTTCGCGCCCCTACCAGGAGTACGATCTCCTCCCCGAAGTCGTCCAGGCCCTCGACCTGATCTTCGTGCTCCACGCGGACCACGAGCAGAACTGCTCCACCTCGACGGTCCGGATGGTGGCGTCCAGCCAGGCCAACCTCTTCGCCTGCGCGGCCGCGGGGGTGGGCGCCCTCTGGGGCCGGCTGCACGGCGGCGCCAACCAGGCGGTGCTGGACATGCTCGAGGATATCCACCGCAGCGGCGACAACGGTTCGAAATTCCTCGAACAGGCCAAGATCAAGGGGTCGGGGAAAAGGCTGATGGGGTTCGGCCACCGGGTCTACAAGAACTACGACCCGCGCGCCCGGATCATCAAGAAGAAGTGCGACGAGCTGCTGGCGGCGCTGAATAAGAAGGACCCCCTGCTCGACATCGCCAAGCGCCTGGAGGAGGCGGCGCTCAGCGACCCCTATTACGTGGAGCGCAAGCTCTACCCCAACGTCGACTTTTACAGCGGCATCATCATGCGCGCCATCGGGATCCCGCGCAACATGTTCACCGTCATGTTCGCCATCGGCCGCATGCCCGGCTGGATCGCCAACTGCAAGGAGATCATGGACGACCCGGAGGCCCGCATCTACCGTCCGAGGCAGATCTACGACGGCCCGCTCGAGTCCCGCTACGTCCCGATCGGGGAACGCGCCTAGCGCTCTTTGCCCCGCGGTTACCGGACGGTGAAGAAGGTCTCGAGCTCCTCGACCCCCTTCCTCACCGCCTCCGAGCTCCGGCGGAGCAGCTGGAGTTCCTGCGGCTCCAACTCGACCTCGACGATGCGCTCCACCCCGTTTTTCCCCAGGATCACCGGGACGCCGATGAACAGGTTTTCGATGCCGTACTCCCCGCGCAGGCAGACGGCGCAGGGGACCAGGGTCCGGCGGTCGGTGAGGATCGCCTCCGCCATCTCCGCGACCGACGCCGCGGGGGCGTAGTAGGCGGAGCCGGTCTTGAGATGGGCCACGATCTCCGCCCCTCCCTTGCGGGTCCGGTCCACCAGCCGCTCCAGTTCGTCGGCGTCCAGGAAGCGGCTGACCGGGATCCCGGCGACGGTGGTGTAGCGAGGCATCGGCACCATCTGGTCCCCGTGCCCCCCCAGGACCATCGCGTGGACGTCCGTGAAGGCGCACCCCAGCCGCTCCGCCACGAAATAACGGAAACGGGTGGAATCGAGGATGCCCGCCATGCCGATGACGCGCTGCACGGCGAACCCCGTGGTGCGGTATACCACGTGGCACATCACGTCCAGGGGGTTGGAGACCACGATCACCGTGGCGTTGGGGGCGTAACGCGCAATCATCTTCGACGCCGACTTCACGATCCCGGCGTTCACCCGGAGCAGGTCCATGCGGTCCATCCCCGGCTTGCGGGCGACCCCGGCGGTGACCACCACCAGGTCGCTGTCGGCGACGGCGGCGTAATCGCCCGTCCCCTCTATCGAGACGTCGTACCCCCTCATCGGCCCCGCGTGCAGGAAGTCGATCGCCTTGGCCCGGGTCACCCCCTCGGCCACATCCACCATCACGATGTCGGCCATCACCTTCTCGGCGATGTAGTAGGCGGCCGTCGCCCCGACGTTGCCCGCCCCGATGATGCTCACTTTTTTCCCCGGCATGGTCACTCCCCCGGCCCCGCGCCGGCGCCGGCGCGCTCGAGCGAGCGGCGGAGGTCCCCGGCGGCGTCCCGAAATTCCTTCTCCTCCCGGCCGCCGAGCGCTACTTCGATCACGCTTTCGGCTCCCCCGGCGCCGATGCGGGCCGGTACGCTGAGGGCGATATCCCGGAGGCCGTACTCGCCGTCGAGCCGCATCGATACCGGAAGGATCGTCCGGGCGTCCCGGATCACGGCCCGCGCCAGGGCGGCCACGGCGGCGCTGGGAGCGTAATAGGCCGTGGACCTTTCCGACAGTTCGAGGATGGTGTCCCCCGCGCGGCGCGTTTCCTCGACGATGGCGCAGAGGGCCTCGGGCTCGAGCAGCTGCGCCACGGGAACGCCGCTCACGCGCACCGTGTCCTCGAGCACGACCATGCCGGGCCGGTGCGGGCCGATCACCATGCCCGTCACCTCCCGGGGCGAAACCCCCAGGGCCCGGCTCACGAGGTGCCGGAGCCGGGTGGAACTGAGCAGCCCCCCCACCCCGAGGACCCGCCCGCGGTCGAAACCGAGGACTCTCCCGGCGAGCAGGGTGAGCATGTCGACCGGCTCCACCACGTTGATGACGACGGCCCCGGGCGCGAGGGCGCGGATTTCGCCGCAGAGTTCCCCGACCAGCGGCGCGTTGTCCCGGTAGAGCGCCTCGCGCCCCTCCCCGGGCGACCGCACCCGCCCGGCGGCCAGGACGACGATGTCGCTGCCGCGGATCGCGGTGATGTCCGCACTCCCCCGGATCCCCGTGTCGTAGCGCCTGATCGGCCCCGCCTCCAGGAGGTCGAGCGCCTTCCCCTCCGAAAGCCCTTCCCGGATATCCACGAGGGTGACCGTGGCGGTGCCGTTTTCGGCCATGAAAAAGGCGCTGTTGGCGCCCACGTTGCCGCTGCCGATGATGCCGATGCGCTTCATGGCCCTCCTAGTACCTGAGGAGACTGTGAACGTCGTACCCGGCGAGCTTCTCCCGCCCTCTCAGGAAGTCGAGTTCCACCAGGAAGGCGAACCCGACGACGGTGGCCTTCAGGGTCTCGACCATTTCCGCGACGGCCCTGGCGGTCCCCCCCGTCGCGATGAGGTCGTCCACGACGAGGACGCGCTGGCCGGGCTCGACCGCGTCCCGGTGGATTTCCAGGCTGTCGGTCCCGTACTCCAGTTCATAGCTCACCCGCAGCTTTTCCGCCGGAAGCTTCCCCGGCTTCCTGACGGGGACGAATCCCGCCTTGAGCGCGTAGGCCACCGTGGGAGCGAAGATGAACCCGCGCGCCTCCATCCCGAGCACCAGGTCGACCTTCCGGTCCCGGTACGGCTGGACCAGGGCGTCGATGGTCCGGCCGAAACACTCCCCCTTTTTCAGCAGCGTGGTCACGTCATAGAACAGGATCCCCTTCTTGGGCCAGTCGGGAATTTCGCGGATTTCCGATTTGAGTTGTTCGATCAGCTGTGCGTTCATGTCACCGTCCTTCGATTGTAAACGAGCGGTAGTTCCCTCCTGCCGGAAGGTCGTCGACATCGAGGCGCTCGACGCGGGCCAGGGCGGGCCCCCGGCCCACCTCCCGGACGAACTCCCCGACCGGCCCCGGCGGCCCCTCGACGACGATTTCCACGGTGGAGTCGGGGCGGTTGCGGACATCACCGGCAAGCTCCAGCCGGGCCGCGGCGTCGCGGACGAAATAGCGGAAGCCGACCCCCTGGACCCTGCCGTGCACGATGATGTGTTTCGCTTGAATCCTCATGAATCCCCCGGTGCCGATGAGCTTAACGCATCCCCCTCCCTTCGGGCAAGGGGCGTGCGCCCCGCCCGGGGGCCTCACCGGGGGGGCCGCAGCGGGATCCCCATCAGGAGCCGGATCGGAACCGCGACCCCCTGCAGCCGCGCGGCACGGAACACCCACTGGCCGAGGGCCTGCAGCAGCGGCTCCCGGAGGAGGGGGTCGGGACTCTCCTTGACCTCGATCTGCTCCAGTTTCCCCTCGGCGCTGACCACCGCGTAGACGATGGCCATCCTCCCCGGGTATCTGGAAACCAGTTCGGGGGGCCAGGAAGGAGTCTCCTTGACCACCGGGAAAGGGAGGATCAATCCCTCGCCGCCTCCCGGCCCCATCGGCGCCGCCGGGCCGGACGCGTCCTCGGCCAGGGCGAATTCCAGGGTCCAGGAGGGGGCGTCGTCCGATTCGTCGCGCCTCATGTCGAGGTACACGGTGTAGATCTGCGCCCCGGCGAAAACCCCGGTAAAGGGGAGCCCTCCGCCGCTCGTCTCCGTCGATATGACCGTGAGCCCGTACTCGGTCTGCACCGGGCGCCGCGCCTGAACCACGGGAGCCGGGTCGGAGGCCGTCCCGGGGTCGTACGAACCGCCCACGATGGTGATGCCCGAAAAGGGCCTCTTCCTGCCCGGTCCGGAGCCGCTCCCGGAACCGGTCCCGGCCCCCCTCCCGGCCACGGCGCCCCCGCCCGGGCTGCCGCTCCGGCCGGTCCCCATCCCCGTTTGCGGGGACGGGGAGGATTTCGCGCTCTTTGCGCCGCCCGGTCCGGACCCCTGACGGTTCCCGCCCTTTCTGGAAATGGAGCCGATATTGACGACGGCGGGGGTGTTTTCGACCTTCGGGGGGGCGGGCTCCGTTGCGGGAGCGGGCCCCGCCGTGCTGTCGGGCGCAGCCGCCTCCCTGTCCTGCGGAACCGGTTCCGCGGCCGGGCCGGCGGCGAGGTCCGGTTCATCCGGGCCCGATTTCGGCCCCAGCACGTCATCCGGCCCGGTGAGGTTGGCATCGGGCGAAATGGCGAAACGCCCGCGGGCCTCCCCGGGGGGCACTACGATGGTGTCCCGCACCGGCGCCGGCATGGGGGTCAGGGCAAGCAGGTCCCTCCGGTCGCTCCCCCCCTCGGGCGCCTCCCGCGTCTTCCGGCGCGGTTTCGGCCGGGCCGGAACGGGAACCTCCGGCGGGGAGGGTCCCTTCCCGGCCGCGGGGACGGTCCCTTTTTCAACCTCCGGTACGGGAGCCTTTTCGACCGCGGGCCGCGGCGCCGCCGGCGGCGGGGGCGCCTTCGGCGGGGGCGCCTTCGGCGGGGGCACTTTCTCCGGGGGCTCCGGCGGCGGAGGGGGCTCCGGCGGAGGGGGCACCAGCGGCGCGAGTTCCGCCCTGGGAATCTCGATCACGGCCGCGGGGGCCGCGACGGGGATCGTCATCGGCGCCACCGGGGGGAGCACCGGTTCGTCCGGAGGAAGCAGCACCGGAGGCACCACCGGCGGCGGCTCGGGATTGGCCGGCGGATCGGCGGGGCGGGGGGGCGGCGGGGGCTGTGCGGGCTCCGGCGGTCCGGGAGGTTCCTCCGGCTTCACCTCCGGGGGAACCACCGGGGGGGGATCCGGCGGGGCGATCTGCCCCGGGGGCCTCGCGGGAGGCGGGTCCACGGGTTTCACCTGTTCGGGCATTCCGGCGGGAACCGGCAGGTCCGGGAGCTCGACCCGGGCCTCGGCTATCTGGACCATGTTCGGCAGGGCCAGCGGGGGGGGCAGAATCGGCGGATTCAGCAGTTCGGGCTGCTCCAGGGTCTGGATCCGGTTGGTCGGGTCGGGCGGGTCGGACACGATCTCCTGCCGCCCGGGATAGCTCATCCCCCGCGCCCTGGCCGCGGGAACCTCCGGGGCGCTGACAGGCTTCGCTTTTGCTCTCTTTCCCTTGCCGGAATCGGGTTGGGGGAGCCCGAGAGTCCCCCCCCCGATAAGGGGAAGATACATGACCACCCTCGGTTCGTTTTTCTCGATCACCGCGGCCCGGGGGGGTGCGGGGTCTCCCGCCCAGGGTTGGTTCGGCACCCTGAGGAAGAAAAGGATGCAGAAAAGGACGCCGTGAACCGCCAGGGAGAGGGGGACCCCCCGGGCCGGAAAATAGGAATTGCGCAGGCTGGTGAAGCGGACGGCATCCTCCGCCCCCGGGGTCCGCCGCCTTGCCCGGGCCGGCCCATATGTTTGAAGTCTGAGGCGAATGATGGCCATTCCGTTCCCACCTGTGTCATCGGGCCGCGGGAGTCGGTGCCGCCGCGGAGCCCCGGTCACCGATACTTTAAGTCAGGCGGGGGCTCCGCGCAACGATTGCGGCCCCCATCGTCCTTTTTATCGGCCCCCGGGCCGCGCCCGGTCGCGAAAAGTTCACAATTCTTTACGCTCTGTTGACCATGCCCCGTTCCGATTTCCTATAGAATCGTCCCACGCGTGCAGATCGCGGAGAAAGAGAAAAGGCGGCCCGATGTCCGAACGTCAGGTGATGCTCCGAGGCGAAGACACCGGCAGGCGGCTGCTGCTCGCGGCGCTCCTGCTGGCGGCCGCGGCCGCGCTGCTGGAAGCGTGGAGTCCCGGGACCCTCCGGTCCCTCCTTCACGAAACCGGATCGACCCTCGCCCGCATCCGGGACCACCTCCTCCGCATCCTGCTCGGGCTGTGGGAACTGGCGCGCGGCCTGATCCGGTGACCCCGATCCCGTTGCGGACGGGGGGTCAGACCGGCTTCGGCCCCCGGGCGCGCCGCCGGCGCCGGAGGAGGAAGAGGACCGCGAGAATGACGGCCAGGACGGCCGAAACGGCCGGGTAGTGCCGGCTCAACACCCCGGCGGCCTGATCGCCGTACCGCGCGGCCAGACAGGCCACGAGCAGGTACCGCACGAACCTCCCGGCGAAGACCGCGAGACCGAACCGCCCTTTCCCCGTCCCCAGCACCCCCGAGGCGAGGACGACGAGCTTGGTGGGAAACGGGGGAGGGGCCATGACCGAAGCCGCGACGAGCCACACGCCGTAATCCCGCATTCGCCTCTCCATGCGGGAGACCTTACCCGGATCGAAACGGGCCAGCGCCTTTTCCCCCCCTTTGCGCCCGATGCCGTAGAGCACGAAACAGCCCAGGGTGGACCCGACCGTGGCCGCGAGCGCGATCCAGAGCAGGAGTTCCGGGCGGCGCCAGGAAAGGAGCATCAGCACGGCATCCGGCCCCCCCGCGAGCGGGACCGCGGCCGAATCCAGGAAAGATATGGCCAGAAGGCCCGGAATGCCCATCACGGCAAGGTATCGGCTCAACCGGTTCAATAACTCCAAGCGCACCTCATCTGGAAAGAGGCGTACATAGTAGAGGTTTCCGCCCGACGGCTCAACCTCGGATTTGGACCGCCTTTTGTGACGCGGGACACCAAACCCGTACTCCCGGGTGGCGTGCCGTCACCGCAAAGAGTATAGTTCATGGATAGGCCTGCCTTGACGAGGCGCAATGATTCAGGGGGGCGCCCGGAAACGCGCCCCCGGATCGACAAACTTACTTCGGAGGATACGATTATCATGAAACACCGATCTCAGCTGTTCTTTCTGGCCATCCTGGGTGCGGCGCTGCTTTGCCTGACTTTCTCGGGGTGCGGGACACAGCAGACGTCCGAACTGGAGGATCCGGAACAGCCGGCGGCCGAAGAGACGACGCAAAGCGCGGCTCCGGCGCCCGCCCCCGCGGCGCGGCCCGCCTCCGCGACCCGCCAGCCGGCCCCGGCACCTGCGCCCGCCCCCGCGGCCCGCGCCGTCAGCCTCCCCCCGGGGACGCCCGTCGCGGTCGTCACCTCCTCCCCGATCTCGACCAAGACCCACCAGACCGGGGACGTTTTTGAAGCCTCCCTTGACAAGGACATCGTCGACGGCAACCGTGTCGTCGCCCGGCGCGGGGCCCTGGTCACCGGCATCGTGGCCGAAGCGGATCCCGGGGGCAGGGTCAAGGGGGTCGCTTCCCTTTCCCTGAAGCTCACCCGGCTGACCCTGGCCGACGGGCAGGAGGTTTCCATCGTGACTGACGCTTACGGCGTACAGGCCAAGACCAGCGTGAAAAAGGACGCCACCAAGGTCGGCATCGGCGCCGGCATCGGCGCCGCGATCGGGGCGATCGCGGGCGGCGGCAAGGGCGCGGCGATCGGGGCCGGCGTCGGCGGCGCCGCGGGCACCGGGGCCGCCCTGGCCACCCATGGCGACCCGGCCGAGGTCGCGGGCGAAACCCCCATCACCTTCGAGCTCACGGCCCCCCTGGAAGCCTCGATCCGATAGCCACGACCGGCAGGCGGGGGTTACGCCCCCGCCTGCCGCCAGCACCCGGAAGGGGCTTGAATTGAACCGTCATTTTTCCCGCCGTCCGAAAAAATCGATCACCCTCACGCTCGGCGCGGCCGTTCTCGCGGCCCTCCTCCCCTCGATCTCCCCGGGAACGGAGACCCCCGCGGACCGCGCGGCCGGCATCCTCCATCGCGCCGTCACCAGGGCGGAGGCCCAGTATGAGGCGCAGGCGGAGGCCGTTTTCGAATCGGAAGCGCTGTCGGTCGTCCGCTCGCTCGACGCCGAGGGAAGGCCGGTCAAAACGGAGACCTTCCGTTACCGTCAATACCCGGTCGGCGGCGCCCTCTTCGAGGAGCTGATCGAGAAAAACGGCCGTCCCCTCGACGAGGGGGAAAAGCGGGAAGAACGGAAGCGGAGGGAGTCGTTCCTCCGCGAAGTGGCCAGGCGGCGGGCCGAGGGCCGGCACCCCCAGCCCGAACAGGAGCCGGGCATCCGCTTCAACCGCGAATTCGTGGACCGCTACGAGTTCCGGCTCGAGGGGACGGAGACCGTGCGGGGCCACAACTGCTGGGTGATCGCCTTCAAGCCCAGGCCGGGAAAGCTACCGGTGCGCAACCGGATGGACCGGGCGCTGAACCAGTCGACCGGAAGGTTCTGGATCGCCCGGGAGGATTACGGCGCCGTGCGGATCGAGTTCGCCCTGCGCCATCCCTTCAAGTACTGGGGAGGGCTCCTGGCCGTCATTCGCAACACCGACGGGAGGATGGATTACCAGCGGGTGGCCCCCGACATCTGGACCCCTCTCGACTTCGACCTCCGGCTGGACCTGGAGATCATGATGGTGAAAGACATCCGGCGCACCATCACGAAAAACTGGGTTTCCTACCAGGCGGCCGGGGGGCTCTGACCCTCCCCCCCTCGAGGCCGGCGGAATCCCGGATTGGACTTTCGGGCCGCGCCTTGGCATGATTGCGGGTTATGTTCGCACTCTCGGTCACCCTCGGGGCCTTCGGCCTGATCCTGCTTTGCGCCCGGGTGCGCGTGCCGCTGGGGCTTTCCATAGTCCTGGGGAGCGCGGCCGTGGGGCTGGGCTTCGGGCTCGACGGCCCGCAGCTGGCGCGCGCGGCCTGGAGCGGGGCCACCGCCCCACAGACCATCGCCCTGGCCCTCGTCACGGCCCTGCTGCTGGGACTGTCCGTCCTGATGCGCGAGAGCGGGCGGCTGGAGGAGATCGTCACGCTGGCCCACGGGATGCTGCGGCGCCCCGTAGCGACCATGGTCGCCATGCCCGCGCTGATCGGGCTGCTCCCCATGCCCGGGGGCGCCATCTTTTCCGCCCCGATGGTGGAATCGGCCAGCGGCCGGTCGGAGGTGGCCCGTTCCCTCCTCTCCTCGATCAACTACTGGTTCCGCCATATCTGGGAGTTCTTCTGGCCCCTCTACCCGGGAGTGCTCCTGGCGATGGCGCTGACCCACCGGGCCATCCCCGCCTGGACCGCCCTGATGATCTTCGGCACGGCGGCGATGTTTCTGGGCGGTCTCGTGATGCTGCGGGGGATCCCCGCCGACCTGCAGGCCCCAAGCGCGCCCCCTCCCGCGGGGACCAAACGCAGGCTCCTCGGGGCGACCGCGTCGATCTGGGTGATCCTCCTCGGCTGGGGGGCCGCCTACCTCCTCGCCGGCCTCCTGCTCGACCGGGTCCCGGCCGATTCGCTCCCCGGGATGATCCTGAAGCACGGGCCGCTCGTCATCGGGCTGCTGGGGAGCATCCTCTGGACCGTCCTCGGCGGCGGGCTCGGCCGCGAAGCGCTCCGGAAGGCCTTCTGGCAGCCGGGGACCTATTCCCTGGCCGGACTGATCTTCGCCATCCTGATCTTCCAGCACACCCTCGAGGCTGTCGACGCGCCCAGCCGGATAGCGGCGGAACTGCAGAACCTGCACGTCCCCCTGGTCCTGGTCGTCGCCATCCTCCCCTTCATCGCCGGGTTCGTCACCGGGATCGCCGTCGGATTCGTCGGCACCGCGCTGCCGATCGTACTCAACCTCGTCGGCGCCGTGGACGGGGCCGCCGGCGCCTTCGCCTACATCCCGCTCTCCTACACCTTCGGACACCTCGGGCAGATGATGAGCCCGATCCATGTCTGCCAGATCGTCAGCAACCGCTATTTCGGCACCACCTACGGCCCCGTCTACCGCCACATCCTCCCCTCGGCGCTGATCACGGCCCTGCTGAACATAGGATATTTCCTCTTTTTGCGCTGGATGTATTAATATAGGGAAGCCATGGCGTGTTCACATTGAAAGGAGCGTCCAGATGGATACCATCATCACCCGGCGCCGGGCCCTCGGCCTCGGCGCCGCCACGATCGGGGGAACCCTCTTGTATGCGGCCAATTCCCGGGTAGCGGCCGATGCCGCGGTGAAGACCCCTTGGGAGTGGAAGGAGCTTCCGCCCGAATCGATCCAGGAGAGGGCGTACGCCTCCGCCTGGGCCAAGGTCGGATGCATGTACGGCGTTCTCGAGGCGGTGCTCGGCACCCTGGGAGACAAGTACGGGGCCCCCTATAACACCTTCCCGGTGGACGCCACCGTCTACGGCAGCGGCGGCATCGGCGGGATCGGCTCCCTCTGCGGCACCGTCAACGCCGCCGGGATGCTGTTCGGCCTGTTCGCGAAAAGCCAGGAGGAGATGTTCGCCCTCTGCGGGGAAATGTCCCTCTGGTACGAAAAGGCCCCCCTGCCCGTCTACAAGCCCAAGGACCCCAGACACCAGATTCCGGACGTCACCTCCGTGTCGGGATCGAACCTCTGCCACGTCTCCTCGACCCGCTGGGCCAACGCCTCGGGCCTGAAGCTGATGACGCCCCAGCATTTCGAGCGCTGCAACCGCCTGGTCGCCGACGCCGCGGTCAAGATCGTCTCCATGCTCAACGAGTACAGCCGGGGGAAGATGACGTACAAGGAAAAGCTGAACGCGTTCTCCGAAGGGTGCCAGGCGTGCCACGGGCCCGCGGGCGTCAAGGCCAACGTCGCCAGCAGCATGTCGTGCGATACGTGCCACGAGGACCCGCACTAGCCGTCCTGAACGGCTAAAACCCGAACCGGATGCCGGCGACGGCGTAGTGGACCCAGGCGAAGGTGTACACCTTGTCCACGTCGGCCCCCCCCTCGAGCATGCGGTATCCCGCGCTCGCCGACCAGTTCGGGGAGAACTCATAGCGCGCCTTGAGCGCCAGGTCGATCGCGCGCCCCTGCGGGGCGCCCAGGCCGTCGGCGTTGACGTCGAGCCTCCAGCGCTCCCCGAGCCTGCATACCCCGTCCAGGTGGACCAGCGGGACGAAGCCCAGGTTGTCGTCCACGGCGACGGTGTCGCCGCTGCGGAGTTCGATCCTGGCGTCGCGGATCTTTCCCGTCACCCCCAGCTTCCAGGTCCAGCGCTCCCCCTGCCAGACCCGGTAGCGGTAGGTCGCCCGGTAGGAGTTGAAGCGGTAGACGGCCTCGACGCCGGGTCCCTCCGGGAAGGACGCCCCCGCGAACTCGACCGGGCGATCGAGGGAACCGGCGGCCTTGATCGAAAGCGGCGCCGCCAGAAAACCGATTTCGTGCTTCGGCGCCAGCTTCACGAAGATCGTCACCCTCGGGGCCGCAAAGGGCCCCGTCCCCTGCAGATCGCGCAGCGAGAATTTCGTCCCGGCGTCGCTGTTCGGGATGCGGACGTCGTTCCTGGCCTGCCAGGCGGGCCCGGCTTCGAACTCCACGAAGAATTTCTGCTCCTCCGCTCCGGGCGCTCCGGGCGAAAGCCTCGCCGCAGCCAAAAGCGCCAAAGCCACCCACGCACAGCCGCATATCCGTCCCATACCGTTCCCTCCTCCGTTGCCCGGGATTGACGCCCCCCCCCTCTTCCGGACATGATTATGGCATGAAGAGACGCGATCCGCCTATAGCCGCAGCCGGCGTCCCCCGCCGCGGGGAGCCGGCCCCCTGGCGCCGATGGGGGTCGGACATGGACGCCGATTCGCTCCGGCAGATGGAAAACGCCTGCAGCCTCCCGGTCGCGGTCGCGGGCGCCCTGATGCCCGACGCCCACGTCGGCTACGGGCTCCCCATCGGCGGGGTGCTGGCCGTCCGCGACGCCGTGATCCCCTATGCCGTGGGGATGGACATCGCCTGCCGCATGAAGATGAGCGTACTCGATCTCCCGCCGTCGGCCATCCGGGGGGAGGAGGGGCGGCTGCGCTCCGCCCTGGAGAAAGCGACGGTCTTCGGCGTCGGGGAGGGGTTCAAAAAGCCGAAGGACCACCCGGTCATGGAAGAGGACTGGGGCTTCAGCCCCGTCACGCGCCGCAACCGGGACAAGGCCCGGTTCCAGCTCGGCTCGAGCGGCTCGGGCAACCACTTCGTGGAGTTCGGCACCCTGACCCTCGAACGGGCGGAACTGGGCCTTCCCCCCGGCGTCTACACGGCTCTCTTGAGCCACAGCGGCAGCCGCGGCGTCGGCGGGCAGGTGGCCACCTGGTACAGCCGGCTGGCCATGGACCGGCACCGGGAGCTGCCGCGCGAGCTGAAACAGCTCGCCTGGCTCGACCTCCCGGGGGGCGAGGGGGAGGAGTACTGGCGCGCGATGGAACTGATGGGGCGCTACGCGGCCGCCAACCACCACCTCATCCACCGCGACCTGGTCCGGCTGCTGGGGGCCGAGGTGATCGCGGCGGTCGAGAACCACCACAACTTCGCCTGGAGGGAGCGCCATTTCGGGGTGGACGTCGTGGTGCACCGCAAGGGGGCCACGCCGGCGGGCGCCGGGGCGCTCGGCGTCATCCCCGGATCGATGGCCACCCCCGGCTTCGTGGTCCGGGGAAAGGGGACGGCCGCGGCGATGAACTCGGCCGCGCACGGCGCGGGGAGGAGGATGAGCCGCACCCAGACGCGGACCCGCTACAGCTGGCAGGAGGGGCGCCGCTTCCTGGCCGGGCGGGGGGTGGTGCTGATCTCGGCGGGGCTGGACGAGGTGCCGATGGGGTACAAGGACATCCACGCCGTGATGGCGGCCCAGGCCGACCTGGTCGAGATCGTTGCCCGCTTCGACCCCCGGCTCGTCAAGATGGCGCCCGAAGGGGAGCGCCCCGAAGACTGATCCGCCGATCCCGCCGCTACATGAAGAGGTTCCGGGTGGGGAAATTGGGCTCGCTCGTCATGTTGACCCCCAGTTTGCGCAATCCGGCCTCGTCCCCGGGGGTGGGGATGTGGGTCATGTGCGCCTCGCAGTTGCGCAGCTCCTGAAGCCTTTCCATCGCCATCTGGGCGGCATGGTTGGTGGCGGCGCTGATGCTGAGGGCGATCAGCGTCTCCTCGAGGTCCAGGCTGACCGAGCGCTCCTGGAGAATCTCCGTCTTCAGGCTCCCCACCGCGTTGGTGATCAGGCTGGGGAGCAGCTTGAGCTTGTCGGGGATGCCAGCCAGGTGTTTCAGGGCGTTGAGCACCAGGCTGGAAGCCGCGTGCATGAGGGGGGAGTTGTTGCCGGTGACGATGGTCCCGTCGCGCAGCTCGAGCGCGGCCCCGCAATAGATCTCCTCGTTCCCCTTCCCCGCTTCCTTCCCCTCCCGGGCCGCCCGCCAGGCGGGTTCGACCACCGGCCGGTCCTCCGATCGCATGCCGATGTTCTCGAGCAGCAGCTGCACCCGCTCGACCGTCTCCTTATCCGTCAGCCCCATCGCGTACTCGCACCGGTAGCGGAACCAGCGCCGCAGGATCTCCTGCCGGGCAGCCTCCTGCGTGACGTCGTCGTCGATGATGGCGAACCCCGCCCGGTTGACGCCCATGTCGGTGGGGGACTGGTAGAAATCCGCCCCGCCGGTGATCTTCCCCAGGATCCGCTTGACGATGGGAAACACCTCCACGTCGCGGTTGTAGTTCACCACCGTCTTCCCGTAGGCCTCCAGGTGAAAGGGATCGATCAGGTTGAAGTCGCGGATGTCGGCGGTGGCGGCCTCGTAGGCGATGTTGGCCGGGTGCTTCAGGGAGAGGTTCCAGATCGGGAAGGTTTCGAATTTGGCGTAGCCCGCCCGCACCCCCCGGCGGTACTCGTGGTAGAGCTGCGACAGGCAGGTGGAGAGCTTCCCGCTCCCCGGGCCCGGCCCGGTCACGATCACCAGCGGCTTGTCGGACGGGATGTAGGCGTTGGCCCCGTACCCCTCGTCGCTCACGATCGAATCGATGTCGGTCGGGTACCCCTTGGTGAAGCGGTGGGTGAAGACCTCGATCCCCCGCCGCTCCAGCCGGTTCTTGAACAGGGTCGCCGCCGGCTGCCGCTCGTAGCGCGTGATCACGACGGCCCGCACCTCGATCCCCCACCCCCTCAAATCGTCGATCAGCTTCATCGCGTCGGCGTCGTAGGTGATGCCGAAGTCGGCCCGCAGCTTCTTGCGCTCGATGTCCCCGGCGTAGATGCAGAGCACGATGTCGGCCCGCTCCTTGAGTTCCCGGATCAGGTGCATCTTCACGTTGGGGTCGTAGCCCGGGAGCACGCGCGCCGCGTGGTAGTCGAACAGGAGCTTCCCGCCGAACTCGAGGTAGAGCTTGTTGTCGAAGCGTCCGACCCGCTCGAGGATTTCGGCCGCCTGCTGCTGGATGTAGAGTTCGTTGTCGAAACCGATCTTTCCCGGCATGCTCCCTTTCCTTTCGCAAAAACCTTGCCGCCCCGGGCGCCTGCCGCCCCGGGCGCTCCCGCCCGTGGCGCTACCGCCCCGCCGGGGGGTCGGGCGGAATCTCCGCGTGCACCGTGCGCCGCAGGAAGCGCCAGCGCCCCCGCTCCCGGACCAGGAGGTCCTCGTACCGCCCCACGTACACCGTCTGCGGCCGGGATTCGGCCTGGACCAGGAACATCCAGGTGCTCACGGCCGCCGCGCGGTCCCCGTCGATCGAGATCATCTCGTTGGAGAACAGGTGGCGGTTCGGGGCCCCGGGGGTGCCGGTCCCGATCGAGTCCTCCATCAGTTTGCGGATGGCCGCCCGCCCCTTCGCACGCCCCATCCCCCCGATCCACTCCCCGTCCCGCTCCGCGAAGAGCGCGGAGAAGGAGGCAAAATCCCGGGCGTCCAGGAAGCGGCCGTAGCCGTGGAGCAGGAGGCGGATCTCCTCGGTATCCTCGAGCCTCCGCAGCCGGTCCGCGACGGAATCGGCGCCGGACGCCGGTGTAATACCCGAAAAGATCGAGCCGGTCAACAGGAGGATCGCTCCCAATGTCACCGCCCCCACGCGGAGGCGCCCTTCGGTTCCCATGATCCCCTCCCTTCCCTTCGGAAATCCTTCCATGAAAGCGCAGCGGCAAGGCAACGGCAGCAGGATATAATGACCCCGCCATGCAAATAAAGCGAAAGCGACTCGACCCGCCCCCCGGCGCGGAATTCGCCTGCGGCGACATCTATGCCCGCTGGTGGCGCGGCCGCGCCCGGGACCGCGCGCACGGCAGGGCGTACCGCAACATCGCCGGCTTCATCCGCGCCTCCCTCCCCCGCGAACCGCGCGTGATCGTCGATTACGCCTGCGGCGCGGGGCAGTTGCTCGCCCGGCTGGCCCCCCTCTTCCCGCACACGCGCCTCGTGGGGCTCGACGGCTCCGACGCGCTCCTCGATCTGGCCGCGGCTCGCCTCGCCCGCCTGCCCGGGGGCCGCACGGCCGAAGTCACCCTCGCCCGCACCCTCCTCCCCATGGGCCGGCCGCTCGGGGAGAAGGCCGACCTGGCCGTCTACACCTTCCCCAACATGATGCCCCCGGCGGAAGAAGCCCCGGGGACCGGTCTGGAGCGGGAGGAGCGCGACATCGCCCGCCGTCTCGTCGGCGGCCCCGGGGAGGAAGCGGACCCGGCGCTCCTGGAATACGGCCGAAGCATCTCGCGCGACCTGCGCCGGCTGCTCCGGCGCGGCGGTCTCTGCATCCGGGTCGAATACGCCGACTCGCGCCGGGAGGAATGGGACCCCCGCATCCTCCGCCAGGTCGAATTCGAAGAAGGATCCCTCGACCTGCCCGAAGAGGGCATCCGCCCCTGGTTCCGGGTCCTGGCTTCCGCCTTCTTCCGCTCCCGGGTCATGGAAGACGTCTACGAACAGACCGGCGAAGAGCGCGACCGCAGGGGCGGCTACCTGATCACGGTGCTCGGCGCGGTCTGACACGTCCCGGAATCCACATTCGGGGTTGCATCCCCGCACCGGAGGGGACAAAATACGTCCTTTTTGCGGACCGCCCGCATCACTCATACCGCCGATCCCGGAGAATGACCGCCATGATCATCATTTCCCGAATTTCCCGAATTTCCCGATTCCTCATCGCACTGATCCTGACCCTGTCCCCCCTCCCCGCTGCGGCCGAGGAGGGCCCGGAAGAGACGGCCCCGCTCTCCCTGCGCATCGGCGGGGCGGAGTTCACCCCCGGCGGCTTCATCGACATGTCCGCCGTCTGGCGTTCCACCAACGTGGGGAGCGGCGTGGCCACGGCCTTCGGTTCCATCCCGGCCAACAACAGCCTGGCGGGGCGGATGTCCGAGTTCCGGATGAGCGCCACCAACACCCGCCTCACCCTGAAAGTCACCGAGGAGCCGCTCGAAAAATTGAAGTTCACCGGGTACGTGGAGGTCGATTTCGCCGGCACCGCCCCCGGGACCGCCTACGTCTCCTCCAACAGCCTCGGTTTCCGCATGCGCCAGGCGTTCGTCACCGCCGAGACCGGCAAGTGGGAGATCCTGGGGGGGCAGGCGTGGTCGCTGATGACGCCCAACCGCCGGGGGATCTCCGCGGCCCCCGCCGACATCTTCCTCGGCATCGGGCAGGACTCCTCCTACCTGGCCGGGCTGCTCTGGGCGCGCCAGGCGCAGGCTCGGGTCACGTACCACTTCTCCCCGAACTGGGCGCTGGCCTTCTCCGCCGAAAACCCCGACCAGTACGTCACGGCGGGGACCACCCTTCCGGCCGCCTTCCGCTCCCAGTTCGACGCCCCGTCCGGCAACGGCACCATCGCCAACCCGCGCCCCGACTTCGCCGCCAAGCTCGCCTTCGACGTGCGCCCCGCGGGCCGCTCCGTCCACGTGGAGCTCGCCGGGATGTCACGCGCCTTCCGCACCGTCGACGCCTCCCTGGAGAAACGGACGGCCCACGGCGTGGGGGGGTCGCTCAACCTGTTCGTGGAACCGCTGCCGAACCTCCGCTGGATCCTGACCACCTTCTTCTCGAGCGGGGGCGGGCGCTACGTCATGGCGATGGGGCCCGACGCGGTCGTCGCGCCCGACGGCTCGATCTCGCCCGTGCACACGACGAGCGGCGTCACCGGCTTCGAATACCAGCCGCGCCCCTCCTCCCAGCTCTTCGCCTACTACAGCGGCGCCTACTTCAGCCGTAACGTCGTCGCCGACGGCGAGGGCGCCATCGGCTTCGGCCACCCCGGCTCCCCCGACACGGCCAACCGGCAGATCCAGGAAGCCACCGGCGGCTACATCCACACCCTCTTCAAAAACCCGAACCACGGCGCCCTCGTCGTCCTCGGTCAGTACGCCTACGTGACCCGCGCCCCCTGGTACCGCGCCCCCTCGGACAGCTCCGACCGGCACATGCACATGGTCTTCGGCGGGGTGCGCTTCACCCTGCCGTAGGCCTGGCGCTTTACCCGCCGCACGGGATACAATTCCGGAAACGGGACCGGCGCATGGACCACATCGACCTCATCGACACGCATTGCCACCTGAACGACCCCTCCTTCGCTCCCACGCTCCCCGGGGTGATCGCCAGGGCCCGGGCCGAGGGAGTGAACCGCTTCGTCGTGCCCGCCTATGACGCCCCCTCGCTCGGGCGCACGGCGGAGCTGGCCGACGGCTATCCCGGCCTCGTCTTCCCCGCCTTCGGCTTTCACCCCTGGTTCCTCTCAGGTTGCGACCCCGAAAAACTCCGGCCCCTCCTCGGCCGCGAAGACACCGTGGCCGTGGGGGAGATCGGGCTCGATTTCGCCTCCCCCGACTATCCCCCCCCGGACGAACAACTCCGCGCCCTGGACCGGCAGCTCGGCCTGGCGATCGAATTCGGCCTGCCGGTCCTCCTTCATTGCCGCAGGGCGTACGACGCCCTCTACCCCCTCCTGAAAAAATACCGGGGGCGCCTGCGGGGGGTGCTCCACTCCTACTCGGGCGGGGCCGACCTCCTCCCCCGCTTCCTCGACCTGGGGCTCGCCATCTCCTTTTCCGGCTCGGTCACCCGCCCGAACGCCCGCAAGTATCACCGGGCCGCGGCCGCCGTCCCCGCCGACCGCTTCCTGCTCGAAACCGACGCCCCCTCGATCGCCACCGAGTCCACCGCCGCCTCCGGGGTGGAACCCCGCCATGTCCGGGAAGTGGCCCAAAAAATCGCCGCCCTCCGCGGTCGCACGCTTGAGGAGATCGCCGCCCAGAGCACCCAAAACGCCCTCGCCCTCTTCACCAGGATCCCGCGAAGATGACGGCCAGCGACATCTTCGCCCGCAACCGGATGTTTTTCGGCAGCAAAGGGCTGGAACGCCTCGAGGCGGCCCGCGTCGCCGTCGTGGGGCTCGGGGGGGTCGGTGCCTATGCCGCCGAGGCCCTCGTCCGCGCCGGCGTCGGCCGGCTCCGCGTCATCGACTGCGACGTCCTCAAGGCCAGCGACGTCAACCGCCAGCTCCTGGCCCTGTCCACCAACCTCGACACCCCCAAGGTCGAGGCCGCCCGCGCGCGCCTGCTGGCGATCAATCCAGGCCTCGAGCTCGACGCCCGCAACGCCTTCTTCCACTCCGACACCGCCGAGGAACTCGTCACCCCGGACCTCGATTTCGTCGTGGACGCCATCGACAGCCTCGGCCCCAAGGCGGCCCTGATCCGCCACTGCGTCGAGCGCCGGATCCCGATCATCTCCGCCCTGGGGGCGAGCAGCCGGACCGACCCCTTCGCCATCCGGCTCACCACCCTTGGCCGCACCCGGGGCTGCCCCCTCGCCCGCGCCCTGCGCCGCTACCTGCGGGTCAGAAACGTCGCCGCCGACCCCCCCGTGCTCTACTCGGAAGAACCGGCCGTCGAGACCCACGAAGGCGAGGGTCCCCCGCCCGAATCGGCCGGGGCCCATTCCCGCGGGCGCCCGCGCCGCGCCCTGCCCAGCATCGCGACCCTGCCGGGCATCGTCGGCCTGATGGCGGCCAATTACGTCATCTTCGAACTGCTGAAGCAGAACGGCCAGCCGCCGCCCCAAAATCGCCCCGCCGATCTCCGGTAGGATATTGAGTTTCCCCCGGAATGATGTATTCTATTGTCCTAAGTCAACCAAAGGAGACCAGAGATGAAATTTTGTGCAGTGATCCTGAGCCTGCTGCTCGTGGCAGGCGTGGCTTTCGGCGCGGATATCGACGGGAAGTGGACCGGGCAGTACAACTCCGGCATGGGGGAACCGATGCAGATGGATTTCACCTTCAAGGCCGAGGGGACCACTTTGACCGGCACGGCCCCCGGCGGGCCGGGCGCGACGATCCCGCTCAAAAACGGCAAGATCGACGGCAACAACGTATCCTTCACCGTCGAATCGTCGATGGGCGAAATGCAGATGGTGTTCAACTACAAGGGCGTGCTGAGCGGCGATACCCTCGAGCTGACGTTCGAGATGGCCGGCATGCCGGCGATGGAAGGCGCCGCACCCCAGAAGTTCACGCTCGCCCGCGTGAAGTAATCCACACCGGTGCCGGCCGCCTCACGGCGGCCGGCATCAGACAGCACCGGCTCCGCTTTCTTCCTTCCCGCTCCTCCCCTTTGGGTATACCCTACCCAGGGATCGTCCGGTCACGATCCCCGAGGTGATCGCGATGAACCAGGATTTTTCGCCTTCCATCGACCCTCCCGGCGAGCCCGACCCGGACGCCTGCTGCTTCGTTTATTCGGAATCCCGCCTGCTGGTCAAGACCACCGGCGCCGCGCCCGAACTCCCCTCCCTGCGCGAAGTCGCCTCGCAGGGGATCGATCTCTCGCACCCTCTTTTCCTCGGCCGCTGCCGCGGCCGCGCGTGCTATGCCGTCCCCTCCACCCCCCCGTCCGAAGCCCTGCCCGGCGCCGAGTTCCGGGAGCTGCGCACCCTCTTCTCCCGCCTCGCGGACCCCTGGTACGACATCGCGCTGCGCGGCCTTCACCTGGCCGGGTGGGACGGCGCCTGCCGCTTCTGCTCCCGCTGCCGGGCCCCCCTCAATGCGCGCCGCGACATCCGGGCCAAGGAGTGCCCCGAATGCGGCCGCCTCGAGTTCCCCCGCATCTCCCCCGCCGTCATCATGCTGGTGGAAAAAGACGACACCCTGCTGCTCGCCCGCTCCCCCCGCTTCAGGAGCGAGATGTGGAGCGTCCTGGCCGGCTTCGTCGAGCCGGGCGAGAGCCTCGAGGACGCCGTCCACCGCGAAGTCCTGGAGGAAACCGGCATCGCCGTCAAGGACGTCGCCTACTTCGGCAGCCAGCCCTGGCCCTTCCCCGACAGCCTGATGATCGGCTTCACCGCCCGCTGCGCCTCGGGCGAAATCAGGATCGACGGCGACGAAATCTGCGAAGCCGGCTGGTTCCGCGCCGACAACCTCCCCCCGATCCCCGGCCGATTGAGCATCGCCCGCCGCCTCATCGACTCCTTCATCGACAAGCATTCCGCGGCGCCATCTTCATAGGCGGACAACATTTCCTCATCCCGTTCCTTGCCGGTGAACCGCCAGATTGGATTCAGACGCGGAGCTGAGGAGATTTCTTTTGTGCAACAATGCCCATACGATCAGAAACTGAACGGATTGCCCCTTGCTGCGGTTGCTTACCCGAACAAATGCGCCCGCTTTCGAACCAGGATTGTCAGCCCATTGACAGCCGCGATGTACAGGAGAGATTCCTTCAAGCCGACAGGCGGAGCATCGAGATTACTGACGTACGCAACCAGGGCTTCAGACCAGCCGGCCGGATATATCAGCCCAGAATATGCAGCAAAAGCGAACGCGCCGCAGAGGACGGGGACGCCGATCCGGAGGAGCCTCTTCGATAAACGGGGCCTTTCTTCCAGGGCGGCTAGGAGCTGTTGACGCAGCAAGCGCTGGCGGAACAAACGCCCCTTCCACTCGCCGCTGAGCGGAGGTTCGGATACGGGCAGGTACAGGGCGCCGTTTCGAAGATGTTCTTGAACCCGCAGTTTATGCATCATGATGCCTCTCCAGCAATGTTTTCAGCCTGGCCAGCGCTCTGTGGATCTGTGCCTTGACCGTTCCAACCGGCATATTCATCCTCTCGGCCAGTTCCGCCACTTTCAGGTCTTCCATATATCTCAGGGCGAGTATTTCCCGGTCCCTCACCGGAAGTCCGGATAATGCCCGCTGCACGCATTCGGCGGTTTCCCATCTTTCCAGCGCCTCGAGAGCGCTTTCGCCCGGATCCGCCGGATCGTGGGCATCATCGATCGGCGTTTCATTCCGCGTGGACGATTTCCGCTTCTGTAAATTCCGCAGACCCTCACGCCAGGCAATCCTGTAGAGCCAGGTGGAAAGTCTGCTGTGTCCGCGAAATTTGGGCAGGGCGTCGAGCGCCCTATGGAACACTATAGGCGAGACAGTCCAGCAGCGCCGGCGTGCCTGGGGCGTCATGGAATGATCTCCTTCACAGGACAAACTTGAAACTCTTTGGGAAGAGGCCTAAGTTTTATCTAACGGCTATCTCATCAAATCGAGGAGGCATCCATGAACGCTTATCAGGAGATTATTCAGCAAAAAGGATTGCCTGAAGTCGGACAGACCGTGCGCAGCAAAGCCCACGGCACTCTTTGGCGGGTCATGGAGAAAAGAGAGGTCTGGCAGAACATCGACGTGGAAGAAAAATCCAGCGACCCTCATATGGTTCCGGCCATCTATCTCACCTATTGGCGGCAGCAGGAGGGTGTACAACCGGGGGTGGGCCGAATGCTGGGCTATTTATACACCCTCTATGACAATACGTTTGAAGCGAACTGGGAACGAGCGGACTGATTGGTATCGGGATACCCGACACGAATGTCAGGGCATCCCGATAAGGATAGGATGTATCCTCTGCTTTTTTCCTCCAGGTGCGATATTCTCTTCCCGTTTCCCCTCTTCCGGCAGGCCATCATGTCGACCTAGGATATATCATCAGGACTACGGGGGCATTCCAACCGAAGATCGAGGCGATCAATGGGAGCCGCCGCAGCCGACGTTCGTTGTCGAGCAGGCCGTTCACCGCACCCGGAATTGGACAATTTGCGGGTCTGGTCACGACGCGGACCCAGGTCAATCGCACCCACTCGACGCTTGCTTCGGATCATGCCACGACTTACACTGCGCGTAGCGCCCCGGTTTTTGCGCGCGGGCGGCAACCCTTTTCCCAGGGACGACGCATGACCGATTCCGTGTATATCGCCAAGAGGCTGCTCGAGTGGGTGTTTTCCCCGGTGGGGGTCATGGTCCTGCTCCTCGCGGCCGGGTTTCTGTGGAGCGTCGCGCGGCGGCAGTCGCGCGGGGGCCCGCGCCTGCTGGTCGCGGGCGCCTTCCTGTTTCTATTGTATTACGCTTCGCCGCTCGCGAACGTCATGCTGGGGAAGCTCGAGCGGGAGCACGCGCCGCTGGTGAACCTCGCGGCGGTGCCCAAGACCGACCGGATCGTGGTCCTGGCCGGGTACGCCGAGGAGCAGCCGCACCTGCCGGTCACCAGCCGGGTGTCGGAGCAGACGCTCGCCAGCCTGGCCGAGGGGCTGAGGCTCTACCGCGCGCTCCCCGGCAACAAGCTCGTCACCTCGGGCGGGGTGGCGATCGAGGGGGAAAGGCCGGTGGCGGCCGCCATGGCCGACCTGCTCGCGGAGCTCGGGGTGCCGAGGGAGGACCTCGTCATCGAGGGGAAATCGGAAAACACCTACGAAAACCTGTTCGAGGTGCGGGCCCTGGTCGGCGAGCGGCCCTTCATCCTGGTCGCCTCGGCCTGCGACCTGCGCCGCGCCATGGGGGTGGCCCGCAAGCTCGGGCTGCACGCCATCCCCGCGCCCGCCTACATCCGCACCCTGCAGCGGGCGAAGGCGCGGGAGGGCCTGGGCGGCCGGGTGCTCGATTACGTGGGCCGGCACGTGTCGCTGCGCAATTTCGCCAAACTGCAGTGGGCGCACCACGAGTACGCCGGCTACGTCTGGTACCGGCTGCTCGACCGGATCTGACCCCTCTGGCGCGCGGCCGGCTCCTGCTGGGTGATGCAGTGGATCCCGCCGTAGCCGTACACCAGCTCGACGGCGGGGATCGCCGCGATCTCGCGGTCGGGGAAGCACGATTTCAGGATGGCCACCGCCTCCCGGTCCATCGGGTCGCCGAACACCGGCAGGAGCACGGCGGCGTTGCCGAGGTAGAAGTTGGCGTAGCTCGCCGGCAGCCACCGTTTTTCTTCTTCCAGCCAGAGCGGCTCCGGCAGCGGGAGCGGGGTCACCTCGAGCCGGTTGCCCGACTGGTCGCGGGCCGAGCGGAGGATGTCGAAATTCTCCCGCAGGACGGAGGCGTTCCCCCCCTTGCCGGAGGCGGAGGAGGCGCAGAGCACCCGGCCGGGGGCCACGAAGCGGGCGAAATCGTCGACGTGCCCGTCGGTGTCGTCCCCGTCGATGCCCGATTTGAGCCAGATCATCCGCTCGGTGCCGATGTGGGCGTGGACGATCTCCTCGATCCGCTCCCGGCAGAGAGCCGGGTTGCGGTTCGGGTTGAGGAGGCACTGCTCGGTCGTGAGGACGGTCCCGAGACCGTTGACGTCGATCGAGCCCCCTTCGAGCACGATCCCGGGGCGGAAGACCCGGTCCGAAAGGGTGGCCGCCACGGCGTCCCCGGTGGCGTCGTCGGGGAGGATGTCGTCGTACTTCCCCCCCCAGGCGTTGAAGCGCCACTTCACCGCCGCGCGCTCCCCCGTTTCCGGGTGGAGCAGGAAGGTGGGGCCGTAGTCCCGGATCCAGACGTCGGCGCTCGGGATGGGCAGCAGCCGCACCCGGTCCATGACCGCGCCGTGATTCTCGAGCATCCGGGCGACGCGGACGCGGGCGGCTTCGTCGTCGACCAGGATCCGGACGATCTCCCCGCGCGACAGCGCCCTCACCATCCGGCAGTAGATCTCCTCCACCGCGCCGAGGATGTTTGCGGGGAAGGTGAGGGGGTTTTTCGGCCACGAGAGCCAGGTGGCCTCGTGTTCGGCCCATTCGGCCGGCATCCGGAAGCCGGCCGCCTTCGGTGTTTCGAGGTTGTTCGCTTCCGTCATGACGCCGTCCCCCCCCGTTCCACGATTTTCCGGTACTGGTCCGGGCGGCGGTTGTGGAAGAAGCGCCACCCTTCTCTCACCTTGCGGCCGTGGGCCGGGTCGACTTCGGCCAGGACCACTTCCTCCCCCGCCCCCGCGCGCACGAGGGTTTTGCCGAAAGCGTCGATGACAAAGGAGCCGCCCCAGAACTCCATCCGGTCTTCCGTGCCCGCGCGGTTGACGGCGGCCACCACGCAGCCGTTGGCGATCGCGTGCCCGCGCATCACGTTTTCCCACGCCTCCCGCCAGTCCCCTTCTTCCTCCGGCATGCCCCGCACCCGGCCGATGGCCGTGGGGTAGAAGATCATCCCGGCCCCCATCAGGGCGTTCACCCGCGCCGCCTCGGGAAACCACTGGTCGTAGCAGATCAGGGTCCCGATCTTCCCCCTGTCCGTGTCATGGACCTGGAACCCGAGGTCCCCGGGGGTGAAGTAGTCCTGCTCGAAGAAACTCTCGTCGTGCGGGATGTGGATCTTCCGGTATTTTCCCAGAAGCGTCCCCTCCCGGTCGAACGTCATGCAGGTGTTGAACCGGCCGTTCGGGGCGTCCTCGTAGACCGACCCGGCCACGAGGATCACGCGGTTTTGCGCCGCAGAGCGCGAAAGGGCGCGTTCGCTCTCCCCGGGGATCGATTCCAGGAACGGCGCGCCTTTCCCCTCCGGGCCGCGGTACTGGGCGAAATAGCGGGAGGTGAACAGCTCGGGCAGACAGACGACGTCCGCCCCCCGGCGGGCGGCCTCCGCGACGAGCTCGCACGCGCGCGCCCGGTTGCGCGCGGGTTCGGCCTCCATGACCATCTGCGCGAGTCCGATGACGACCTTCCCGACCATGGTCCGCTCCTTTCAGCCGAATCCTGCCACAACCCGCCCCCCCGGGCAACCGCCGGGAACGAGAAGCCCCCGCTCTTTGCTTCCGGGGCGGGTTCCTGTATTGTACCCGAAGGCGAAACGCCCGTTGACGGGAGGAGAAAAAGAACCGCATGCCCCAGATGGATGCCTTTTCCTGGAACCTGATCCTGGCCACGATCGCGATCGCCGTCACCCACACCCTGTTCGGCCCGGACCACTACCTCCCCTTCATCATGCTCGCCCGCGCGCGCGGCTGGAGCCGGGCGCGCACGGTGGGGGTGACCGCGCTCTGCGGCGCGGGCCACATCCTCTCCTCCCTCGTGCTCGGAGCCCTGGGGCTGGCCGCGGGGAGCGCCATCGCCCGCATCGAGGCCCTGGAGGGGATGCGGGGGGACTGGGCCGCCTGGGGCCTGCTGGCCTTCGGGCTGGCCTACCTCGCCTGGGGCGTCCGGCACGCCGTCCGGAGCCGCCGCGGGATCGCGGCGCACGCCCACGGCAGGGGGGTCCACATCCACGCGCACGGGGACCACGTCCACGCCCACTCCGCCGGCGCCGCGGGCCGCTCCCAGCTCACCTTCTGGAGCCTCTTCATCATCTTCGTCCTCGGCCCCTGCGAGCCCCTCATCCCCCTTTTCGTGCTCCCGGCCAGCCGCGGCCGCTGGGACCTGGCGCTGGCGACCGGGATCGTTTTCGGCGTCATCACCATCCTCCTCATGGTGGCGGTGACGCTCGTGGCGCTGAAGGGGCTCAGCCTGGTCCACTTCGGGCGGCTGGAGCGCTGGACCCACGCCATGGCAGGCGCCGTCATCGCGCTTTCGGGCGCCGCGGTGCTTTTCCTCGGACTCTGACCCTAGGCGAGCTGGAAGGCCTCGTGGATCGCCCGCACCGCCCGGTGCGCCTCCGACTGGTCCACGACGAAGGAGATGTTGAGCTCCGAGGAGCCCTGGGCGATGGCGATGACGTTGACGTCGGCCCGGGCCGCGGCGGTGAAGGTCCTGGCCGCGATCCCGGGGACCCCCCGCATCCCCTCCCCCACCACCGCGATGATGGAGACGGAGTCGCGGACCCGGACCGCCTCGACCGTCCTGCGGGCGAGTTCGGGGCCCAGCTCGGTGCGGAGTTCCTCGACCGCCCGGCGGCAGTCCTTCTCGGGGATGATGAGGCAGACGTTGTGCTCCGAGGAGGCCTGCGAGATCATCATGACGTTGACGCCGACGCGGGCGAGCGCGGCGAAGAGGCGCGCGATGACGCCGGGGGCCCCCATCAGGCCGCTCCCCTCCACGGCCACCAGGCCGAGCTTGTCGATGGAGGTCACGTTCTTGACGATCTTCGCGGAGCTGCTGCCCGAGCTCGAGATCAGCGTCCCCGGGTGGGCGGGGTTGAAGGTGTTCTTGATGCGGATCGGGGTGCCGTGCTCGATCGCCGGCTGCATGGTCTTCGGGTGGATGACCTTGGCCCCGAAGTACGACATCTCCGCCGCCTCCCGGTAGGAGATCTCGCCGAGCGGCGCCGCCCCCTCGACCACCCGGGGGTCGGCCGTCATGACCCCGTCGACGTCGGTCCAGATCCAGATTTCCTCGCTGCCGAGGGCGGCCCCGACGATCGAGGCGGTATAGTCGGACCCGCTGCGCCCGAGCGTGGTGGTGATCCCCTCGGGATTCGAAGCCACAAAGCCCGTCACCACCGGGACGACGCCCGATTCCACCAACGGGAGGAGGGCGCCGCGCAGGGCGGGGTTGGTCACCTCGAAGTCGACCGCCGCCTCGCCGTAGCCGCTGTCGGTGCGGATAAGGGGGCGCGCGTCGACGAAGCGGGCGGGGATCCCGCGCGCTTCGAGGATGGCGGCGATCTGCATGCAGGAGAGGAGTTCGCCGAAGGAGGCGATGGCGTCGAGCGAGCGGGGGCTCAGTTCCCCGAGCAGGTGCACGCCGCGCAGGAGGGTCTCGAGCTTGTCGACGAGCTCCCCCTGCTCCCGGACCAGGCGGTCCCTGGCCTCCCCCGGCTCCACCAGCGCCGTGACGATCTCGAGGTGCTTCTCCCGGAGCCGCTCCGTATTGCGGAGGCCCTCCTCCTTCCTCCGCTCGAGCGCCAGGTGCGCCGTGCCCAGGAGCAGGTCGGTCACCCCCGACATCGCCGAGGCCACCACCACCGGCCGGCAGGAGAGGTTGGTGCGCACGATGGCCGCGACTTCGCACAGGCGCTCTGCGTCGCCGACCGAGGTCCCGCCGAATTTCATCGTAATCATAGGTAACCGTCCCCCACAATTTCATGGCGCCGCCCGCCGGCGGGCGCCGTTCCGGGGGGAAAGGATATCACACTCTCCGCCCCCGGACCCCGGTCAATGGAGATAATGGCGCAATCCGCCCCCGGATGCGGTAGAATATCCGCTTTATCGACCCAAGGAGGATTCCGATGTACCGGAGGAAGCACCCGCCCATCGCCCTGACGCCCACCCTTTTCCAGCTGGGGACCCCGGCATTCCCCGCCTTCCTGTCCCTGGGCGAGAGCGCCATGCTGATCGAGGGGGGCACCGGGCCCACCTTCCCCATCCTCGTGGAACAGATCCGCTCGCTCGGCGTCAGCCCGGAGAAGATCCGGTTCATCGCCCTGACCCACACCCACGCGGACCACATCGGGGGGATCCCCCATTTCAAGCGCATCTGGCCCCACATCCGCGTCATCGGGAGCGCCGCGGCGGAGAAGATCTTCCAGAAGCGCGACCTCTTCCACGAGTACCTCCTGGCCGACACCGCGATCGCCCAGATGATGAAGGCCAAGGACGAAATCGAGGACCTGCCGCCGTTTCTGACCGATTACCATTTCGGGCTGGACGCCGTCGTGCAGGAGGGGGAACGGATCGACCTGGGAGGGGGCGTCGTCTGGGACGTCTACGAGACCCCGGGGCACTCCCCCTGCCACGTCTGTTACCTCGAGCGCTCGGAGGGGACCTTGGTGATCGGCGACGCCACCGGCTTCTACGTCCCGGAAAAGGACGCCCTGTGGCCGAACTATTTCGTGTCGCTCCCCGGTTACCTCGACAGCATCCGGAAAATAGCCACCCTGCCGGCCGCGCGTGCCGTCCTGAGCCACAACTGCGTCCTGTACGGCCACGTCCGGGAGCACCTCGAGTACGCGATGAAGGCCACGGAGAAATACCACCGCGGGCTGCTCGCGCGCCTGGAGGCGGGGGAGAGCGCGGAGAAGATCGCCATCGACAGCGCCCGCTTCGTCGACGGGATCACCGACATCCAGCCCTTCCGGGTCATGTACGACCTCAGCCGGCTCCTGATCAACCGGTCGCAGAAGGCGGGGCCCGACGTCTCGTTCGCCCTCGAGTAGCCGGGACCGGGACGCCGGGGCCGCTCCCCGAAGTTGCGTTTCGCTCTGGCCGCAAAAGAGTGTACAATCGCCCCATCAGCGCCGGGGGTTTTCACGCCTCCGGCACCCGAAGCGAAATCACCGGATCCGATGGGAGGCCTCATGACACTCCGTGCAGGCAGGCGTACCTTCATAAAAACCACCGCCATGGCCGGCATCGCCGCAACCCTCCCGGTTGCCGCCCCCGCGGGTCAGGACGCCGTCGTGTCGGCCGTAAGGCCCGGCCCAGGGAGAAAGCACCTCCTCGTGCTGAGCGATGACCCGAAGAGCCACGAAGGGTGGATCGGGTCCGTCCAATCAGCGTCGGGACAGAACCTCCGGGTATCCTCCCTGAAGGTGGACTACCAGAAGCCGGATGACCTCATCCGCGTTCTTCGGGCGCAGCAGATGGATATCCTGCTCCTGTGCCTGCCCCGTCTCACCTTCAATTTCGGAAGCCTGTATGACTCCATGGGTGATCTGCGCGTTCCGGTGATCGTGCTGTCGGCAAACCCCGAGTTGATCCCCATCGACGCCAACCTGGTAGCCTCGCTGCGGGGGAATGGGGCCAACGTCCGGTTCGCCCTGTCCCGCGAGGAGGCGGCGGAACTTGTCGGCATCGTCGCCGCACCCCGAATCCTGGAGGGCCGTCGCGCGGTGCTCTTTGGAAAACCGTTCGAGTCCACCACCGTCCCCGCCCGCAACCTGACCGAAGACAAGGTCTACCGGCAAACGGGCGTAAAGATGGAGTACCGCCCGCTGGCGGAACTGGCGTCCCTCTACAGAAGCGCCGATGAAACGGCCGCCCGAAAGGAAATGCAGCGGTGGAAGGGAGAGGCGACCGAAATCGTCAATGTCCCGGATGAAACGATCCTCGATGTTTGCAGGCTTTATGTGTACCTGCGCGCCATGGTGCAGCGGGAGGGCCTGTCGGCCGTGTCCCTGGATTGCCTCGGGTTTACCATGAGCCCCAACCCCATCCTGCCCTACCCTTGCCTGGCGTTTGCCAGGTTGAGGGACGACGGGATTACGGCTGCCTGCGAAGCGGATGTGTGCGGCATGCTGACGTCGATGTTCCTGGAGAGAGTCAGCCGGAAGCCCTCCTTCATGTGCAACCTCATGTCGCTGGATGCTCCCCGTTCCAAAATCGTCCTGAGCCACTGCACTTCCGCGCTCGGGCTCGAGGGCCCGGCGGCGCCGCCGCTCCCGTACAGGCTCCACAACTACCACAATTTCGGCAAGGGGGTGGTGCCGGAGGTCGCTTTCCCGCAAGGGAGGGAGGTCCTGCTCGGCGCGTTCAGCAAGGATCTGAAAAGTTTTGCGGCATGGCCCGGCCGCATCCAGAGCCAGGTGAAGGATACCGAAAAATCCTCGGCCGGCGGAGGTACGCCGCTCAACGCGTGCGCGAACACCATGGAGGTGAAAATCAGGGACGCCGGCCGTTTCCTCCAGAACGTCAACGGGCTCCACCAGGTGATGGTTTTCGGCGATTACACCAAAACCGTCGGAGACGCGTTGTACGGCATGAACGTGAGCCTGGTCGGGCCGGCGGAATTCAACCCTCCGGCGTGAATCCCTACCGGTCCGCACCGGCGGCAATGCAGCCCGGGGGCATCCCGGGTCCACGAAAAGGAGAAGCAGCCATGATATCTGTTCCGGAAAAGCAACAGGGGACGACCAGGCGGGGATTCGTGAAGGAACTCACCGGCAACGCCGCCGGACTCGCCCTGGCCGGCATTTTAGCGGCCGCGTTCAGGCCGCTCCAGGAGAGCATCGCCCAGGAAATCGGCGGGCCCGGGGCTTCCGCTTCCCGGGCGCCCGGGTCGAAATACCGCAAGTGTTTCCTCAGCGAACTGACCGCGGAGGAAAAGGAAGTCGGCTACGGCGCCATGAAGATGTTTACGGCCTTCGCCGACGACGACATCATCGAAGGGTGCAACTATTTTTCGGTCATGTGGATGGGGGAAAGCGCCACCAAGATCATGGGGCACGGCCCGCATACGCACCCGGTCGCGGAAGTCCTGGTCGCGCTCGGCGCCGACCCCGGCAACCCGATGGATCTGGGGGCGACCTTCGAAATGTACATGGGCGAGGAGATGGAAAAGCACGTCATCGACAGGTCGACCCTGATCTACGTGCCTCCCGAAACCGTTCACTGCCCGTTTACCATCATAAAATGCACCCGCCCGTTCATCTTCATCCAGGCGCACTACGGTCCCAAGCTGGTGGAAACCCCGAGACAGGACCTGGTTCCGGCGGAGATGAGGGACAAGTACATTTTCATCAAGAGCGACGGCAAGTCGGAGAAAAAGCCGAAGAGGTAGACCCGCAAGGGCGGCTGCCATCGGCGGGACGGGGACTGCCGGCGTAGTTGTCCCTCTACTCCAGGCTGAACATCGGTTCTCCGCCCAGCTCGGCCAGGATCGCCCGGGCGCACTCCTCCTGCGCCGCCGTTCCCGAGATTGCCAGCCAAACGGCCCCTTCGGCCCCGCCAACCCCGCCGGCCGCGACCAATTCCGCCCTGGCGCCGGCAAGGGTCCCGACGGCCTCGAGTTCCGTCACGACTTCCCCCGGAACGGGAAGCATCCGCGCCCCGCTCGCGCCCGGCGCGTCGAGCCGTGCGGCAAGGTCGTTCAGGCCGGTCGAGACACGCTTTTCGAGCCCGACGGGAAGGATGAGGCGAACGCGCCTTCCAACCACCGCCCCGAGCGCGGCCACGATGGTCCCCCCCTCCGGGTGCCCGATCAGGATGCCCGCCCCCTTCCCTGCAGGGTCGACGGCATTAGCGCCCTTGAGAATGACGTCCCCCTCCCCGAGTTCATCGACGACATCGAATATGGTCTTCCCCTTCAGCCACTTCCCTTTCCGGATGACGACATCGCCCGGGAACCCGCCCTCGTCGGCTAGCCGGCCGGTATCGGTCGTCTTCGCGCACGGCGGCAGGGTGATCCCGCGGAAAAACCGCTTGCGCGCGAACCCCTCTCCACAGCCGCACGCGTGCAGCAACTCCTCGGCCACGTATCCGTTGGTCGTTCCCGCGACAATCACGACGGTACCGGATCGCAGCGCCGTTCGTATCGCCGCGTGGTTGACCAGCGCTTTGGCGATCAGCCGCTTTCCGGCGGCCGGCGTGATCACGGTCTGGATCATATCGTTGGTCCTCTCCGCCGACGTTTGGCGCCAGCCGCCTCAGCCCGGGTATGTTGCTTTTCACGCTCTCTTCTACGCCGCTGTCTTGAGAGTCACACGCATTCCGGCCTTTGTCGCCAGAATGATCAACATTTCGAGGCTGAATTTTTCCCACTTCCCTCTCGTAAGATCCGAAATTCTCGACTGGCTTACACCCAGCATTTCGGCTGCTTCTGATTGGGTAATCTTCCTGGTTTTGATGAACTTGCGGAGACTTGCCATGAGATCCGCACGCATCTGCAGAATAGCCGCTTCTTCCGGTGAATAGCCGAGATCCACAAAGACGTTTCCGGATGATTTGACGACGGATTCATTCATCACTTGCCTCCAAGCTCCCTGAATCGTTTACGAGCCAGTTCGATGTCATGCCTATTGGTCTTTTGGCTCTTTTTTTGAAAGGCATGCAGCACATATATGGCATCACTCAGTTTTGCCACGTAAACAATTCGCCATTCACCCAGTACATGGATGCGTATCTCCTTAACGCCAGAGCCTATAGATCTCATAGGCCTGCAATTTTGAGGCTCCAGCCCATTTTGCACGGCGCGCAGTTCGAAGCCTGCAATTCTTCGGGCATCTTCAGGAAAATTCCGCAGCTCATCCAGACTCGATGCGACGAACCTCAACTCCTTGACGCCCATATCGGTATTATATAAATCTTTATATATTTCGCAAGCTTAACCGTCTTTGGGGCCTCGTACCCTGACCCTTGGCCTCGGAAAGGCACTCCTGACCAGGTCCCTGTCAAAGGCATGTCCTCACGACCGGATACTCCATCCATGATCAGGCAGCTCCTTGTGCACATCCTATTCTTTCATTCATCTGTGCCGCGGATATGCAAATATTAACGCGCGCCGGCGGTCGAGTTCCTCGCCCTGCTTGCACGATGCCGCCCTCTTTGGTAGGAGCGAGCCCAAAGCGTGGGCATACCACGTCGAGGCACCGATGCGAAAGGACTGCGTCAACTCCTGGACCCACCCTGGCCCGTGGGCGCGCCAATTTTTGGCGCTGGTCAGGCGGTGGCCCGTGACAGCGGCTTCCGAGTACGGGTTCCTTCCGCCGCGCTCAGGGCCGTGCGCCCGCCTCCGGCATGATCTGTCGCAGGTGATGCTCTACATGCCGGACATAATCTTCGATGATCCACTTCAACGTCACGGGCCGAGGGTCGCCCACATCACACAAATGCTCCAGCGTCGCCGGATTCACGCACGCGATGACATGCACCATGTGACGATTGTATCTGAACCAGAGGGGCATAGTTGTCCCTCTACTCCAGGCTGAACATCGGTTCTCCGCCCAGGCCGGCCACGATCGCCCTGGCGCACTCCTCCTGCTCCGCCGTTCCCGAGATGGCCAGCCAGACGGCCCCTTCCGCTCCGCAAACCCCGCCAGCCGCCACCAATTCCGCCCTGGCGCCGGTAAGGGTCCCGATGGCCTCCAGTTCCGTCACCACTTCCCCCGGAACCGGAAGCATCCGTGCCCCGCTGGCACCCGGCGAGTTGAGCCGCGCGGCGATGTCGCGTAGGCCGGTCGAGACCCGCTTTTCGAGCCCGACGGGAAGGATGAGCCGAACGCGCCTTCCAACCACCGCCCCGAGCGCGGCCACGATCGTCCCCCCCTCCGGGTGCCCGATCAAAACGCCCGCCTGCTTCTCTGCAGGGTCGACGGCATTGGCGCCCTTGAGAATGACGTCCCCTTCCCCGAGTTCATCGACGACATCGAATATGGTCTTCCCCTTCAGCCACTTCCCTTTCCGGATGACGACATCGCCCGGGAACCCGCCCTCGTCCGCTAACCGGCCGGTATCGGTCGTCTTCGCGCACGGCGGCAAGGTGATGCCGCGGAAGAATCCCCTGCGCAAGAACCCCTCTCCACAGCCGCATGCGTGCAGCAACTCCTCGGCCACATATCCGTTGGTCGTTCCCGCGACAATCACGACGGTACCGGACTCCAGCGCCGTCCTTATCGCCGGGTGGTTGGCAAGCGCTTTGGCCATCAGCCGCTTTCCGGCGGCTGGCGTGATTACCGTTTGGATCATATCGTTTGTCCTATTCGTCAACGTCAGTGTCGTGGCCCGCCGTTTTCCTGGTCGCCTCTCCCGCTGAGCTCTTCGTATCGCTCGAACGGGCCGGTGGGGTCGGTATCAAACCATCGGGCATGAAATCATAGCTATCGCGTGGCTGGTTCGGGTAAATCGTCATTGGAGTCACGCGTACCGGGTTCATCTTTCTGATCGGGCACAGCTTAACATCTTTTTGGATTTTGGTGTTTGCGGAATGGACTGCAAAATCAGCCAGCCGGATCGGAAGGGGAGGCCGGAGGCTCCGCCCATGGACCCGCGAAATTTCGTTGTCTGTAGACCGGGCGCACAATTCCGAAATCCTCACATGCTTCGCGATTACGCTCATCTACCTTCAAACATTCCGCCGCCAGCCTTATCAATAAATCGGCCTGGCAATCTATATGGGGACCGGATCTTCCCGGCAGTTCCCAAAAGGAATCGGGAATAGTGCCGCAAGCTAGTGACCGTGAATTGAGAAATCATTGACCGGCTCATTATAAGTGCTTAATGGATGCCCAGCGCTCGGGGGATGGGATTCGGCCTCTCTGCTATCTGAATTTATGTGGTGTTTTAAGGTGTTCCGTTCCCAATTTATTCGCGGTTTTTGGGTTGCCCTATATTATCATATGTGATATTTTTGAACGACGATGAGGCTGATAATAAGGGAATATCTCTCAGCCGATGGCAGAAACCATTTCCGGGAGTGGCTGGACTCGCTTGCTGTCTCAGTTAAAGCCCGAATGCAAGCAAGGGTTTTCCATTTTGAAATGGGCAACCTCGGCTATCACAAGTCCCTTGGCGGCGGCGTGTGGGAAGCGCGCATAATGTTTGGTCCGGGATATCGGATCTATTTTGGGAAAGAAGGCCGCTCCATCATTTTGCTCTTGCTTGGCGGCGACAAGTCATCTCAAGCTGGCGATATCCGCAAAGCGCGGATTCTCTGGAAAGAATACCTGGGGGGAACACGACATGGCACGGCGGACTAAAGACTGGAACGAGGGTTTGGCAAACGATCTGAGAAACCCTCAATTCGCCCGTGAATTTCTACTGGCCGCGGTTGATGAGGGCATTTCCTTGCAGCATGCGCTCGGCAAGGTGATCCGGGCCATGGGTGTCAAGGAGTTCGCTGCAAAAATCGACATGGAAAGTCCCAACCTGCTGCGCGCCATCAATCCGCGCCACAACCCGACGCAGTCAACGATCAACCGCCTTCTGAATCCCTTCGGGCTCAAGCTAAGTCTGACCCCTATCCAAAAAACCAAACGAAGCCATGCGGCATGATTCTGCGGCGCTGAGATTCAATCGCAATGCACTTCCCTTCCCGGCTGCCGCTATTGCTTTTGTAAACACAGGGTTACTCTGCCGCCAAGTATAGTCTGAAGGTAGTTGAAGAGACCCTGAGCCGATAAAGGAACCGATCCATGCCGTACCGGGAGAGCAGAAGATTAAAATCTTCCTTGTCGGTTTTGGCGCGGTTCAAAAGCCGCTGAATGATCGAGTGGGCAACGTTTTTGCCCTGGTTCATACCGTTGCCTCCAGATAGGGCCGCATGATCTTCGATACCCTGTCGATTCCGGCGGCTTCCACCAGTTCGTCCATGGTGACTTTACGCGACCGCCAGGCCTCGCGGAGCGCTTCGATGGCGACATCGAGACCGACCTTGTTGCGGAACTTGAAGCAATCGGCCACCGTCTTTGCAGGACTGTAGATTTTAACCGCCACGCCGTTTATGAGTAAGCGTGCAATAATCCCCACATTCCCAAGGGCCTGGTGAATGCTTATGATACCCCCGAAAAATGGGAGGAGTCATGGCACTCAAAACAGGACAAGCCACCAGCCAGGTCTGGCGGCAGCACGTCG